>CAZMVS010000426.1:0-5656 GCA_964569525.1 uncultured Planctomycetales bacterium | reverse complement strand
CGACACTGTTTGGCCGACGAGCGGCACGATATGTTGCTGCAAGCCCAGGAGCAGTTCCAGAAGAGTAATTACGACCAGGCATTAGAAACATATCGCAAGCTGAAAGATACCGGCAAGGGTGATCCCGCTACTGATTACAATATGGCTCTTTGTCATTTGAAATTGGGGGGGCGGGAAAAAGCTCTCGAGTTATTCGAAGCGGTGGGCAGTTCATTAGAAGGTGCGAAATCTATAAGGAAAAATGCTTTGTACAATGCCGGTGTTGTCCGGGCTGAAAATGCTCGTCGGCAATTACAGCAAGCGCTTGCCCCGCAAAGTCAGCCGGCTGACCAGGAAAAAGCAAGGGCTCATGTCTCCGTCGAAACGTTACGCACCATCGCCGATGAACTGCTCAAAGCCATTCAAACCCTGCGGCGGGCGGAAGATTTCGGCCAAGACAAGGATATTCAACATAATATTCAGGCCGGCCGCATTTTGCGCCGCAACGTGCTGGGCATGTTGCAAAAAGCTTTGGAAAAAGAACAAAAAAAGGATATCTACGAAGACCCTCAAAAACATTTACAACTGTTGATCGGCGAGCAAAAAAAACAAGCCGGCATTGGTCGATTTCTGGCAATGGTTCCTCCTGAGAAAATGTCGGACAATCGCAAGGCCCGCCGGGCGGCGGTTCGTGCTCAGCGTGAATTGATGGAACGCGCGGGTAGTTTCGCCGATCACCTGGCCAATTTTTCTGAAAGTGTGAAAGACGCCTCGGCCCAGTCGCCAACGCAAAATCAGCCCCCCAATCCCGCTCAAAGTTCTACGGACCAGGAAACCGTACGGGAAAAGCTGTATCACGCCGTGGGCAAGGCTCTGCAAAAGGCTATTGATCGGCAGCGCGACGCCTGCGCGTTTTATCTCGACGGCGAATTATCCTCTGCTGGGGAAAATCAGCACAAGGCGGTCACGGCCATGGTAGCCGCCAATCGATTGTTCCCTCTGGATCCGGAAAAAGCTTTGCCCCGGGCCTATACCATCCAAGCTCGCTTGAAAAAACTTGTAGACAACATTGAATCCGCGAATCAATGGCTGGCAGATCCGCACCTATCCGAAACTTTTCCAGAGGAAGATACCGATTGGCCCGCCGAACAAACCGCCCTTTATTATGAGCAAAAGGAGTTGGGCGATACCCTGGTCCAATTAGCCGAGCAATGCCAACATATTGCGACCACCTCACAGCCGGCCGACCCCGCCGGCCAAGCGCAAGCCAGGGAAAAACCACCGGCCATGGATCCTGAGCTTAATCGGCGGTTGGCGGAAATTCTGGACATTGCCGCCGGTCCCCAGGAAGATTGTCTGCAGGCCATCGCCGCCCGGGATCAATCCGCGACGGCCAATGCTCAACAACAAATTTTGGACATCATTCGCCAGGCCATTAACGAGTTGCCCAAATCGATTCAGCAGCGGTTGGCGGAACTCATTCGTCGCCAGACGCAGCTTAATGAACAGGTAAAAGCCCATGCCAATCCGGGCAAGGACGAAAATGCTGCTGCGGTGGAGTCCTTTTTGGGCAAGGCCCGCAAATTGGCCGGCGACTTGATGGAAAAAGTCTTTCGTAAAAAACCGGCGGACCTGGCAAAGAGTTTCAATAATTGGCAAAAACAGATTCACGCAGACACCCTGGCGGTTCGCCGGGAGTTGCAAGAGAAAATACCCACCGGCCAAACGCAACAACAACCGTCCAATCCCGGCGAGCAAAAACAGCTGCAGGCTTTTATCGAAGCGGACAAGCATCTTGACAAAGCTGACTTTGAAATGCAGGCCGCCTTGGAAGGGCTTGAACAAGCCAGGATCAAGAATTCGCTGAAACCAATGGAAAAAGAGGGTCCTGTTCAAACAGCCCAAGGCAACGCCCGAGAAGAATTGGTGGCCGCGCTGCAGGCATTACAGCCGCCGGATAAGAAACAAAAGAAAAAACAGCAACGCAGCAGGCAGGAGCTTCGCCGCGCGCTTCAGCAGCAGGAACGCCAACGAGAAAAAGTCAGAAGCAAGCTACAGCCTAAAAAGCCGCGCAGGGTGATTAAAGACTGGTAAAAAGTATGATGCGCTTATCAGCCGACAGATTGATCTTTCTCTTTGCCGCCTTGATTGGGGCAGCCTTTCCCACAATGGTGTCGGCGGCCGAGATGCAGGCCAAGCTCAGTCACGATCAGATTTATCTTGGCACGAGCACAAGCCTGGTAGTCGAAATACAACAGGCCGGGAACACCGATTGGCCAAAAGTCGAACATACCGAAGGATTAGATATTCGCCAATACCGCAGGCCGCGTACGATTCGCAACCTTGTCAGCGGACAAATCCCCCGCCAATACCAGTTTTTGATCACGCCTAAAAAAAAGGGTTCCTTCAAAATTCCAGCCGTTTACCTGAAAACTGAACAAGGCAAACTCCAAAAAGGACCTTTTAAGTTAGCGGTACTTGAGGCGGAGTTGAAATTTGTTGGTCTGCAGATCGACCCGACGCAGGTTATGCCCGGGGAGTTCGCTGAACTTGTTTTGCAATACCAGGGTTATTATCCCAACAGCATACCGACGATTCCGCCGGTCAAGAATCTGACCATCCGTCCCAAAGACGAACCGGAGGCTCGGCTGGACCGCAACAGCGGTATCCCCTTTATGCTTTACAAGTATAGAGTTTCCGCCTCTATAAAGGGTACTTACCGAATCAAGGGCATTCAACTCAATGGGGTTGCCGCTGATCCGGTTACTTTGGACGTGACCCCGTACGTTATCGAAGGGATTCGTACAAAAAATTCCTCCGTGGTGCTAGGCGAGCAGACGCGCGCCTATGTTTTTATCCGCGGCTTGTCGGATGATGCCAACGTGCAATTGATCGCTCCCAAGGGGTTGCGAATCGAAAAAGCGGATGAACATTACCGTGGCCAATCGGGCGCCACTGTTTTCGCGTTCATACTTAAGCCGCAAGAACCGGGAAGTTTTTCAATTAAAAAACTACGTTTACCAAGTGAAGAAATAGTTGATCTTCCCGAGCCACTAGTTATATCCGCTCGGCGGGCGGGAAAAGGCGGCATTTTGTCCTGCAGCGGCGAGCCACGGAAGCAGAAAGTTGTCATTGGTGAGCCGATCATTTTGGATTGCAAGGTTTTCTTCCGTGGAGATTTACAGGCAGCCGGTGTGGACCTGAGCGAGGCGAACTTTGCCGGAAAAGATTACATCCAGGTGGAACCGGTCAATGACCTCGCTTACCCCGATTGGCAAGGTACGCCTTTGCAAGCTAGTTTCAACGGCGGACCAATAACCATGCTTTCCGGAGCCGGTCTGTTCAATAATCAGAAGGAACAAATGCTGCGTTTCGCGTTGCGCATTACTCCTCTGGCATCGGGCAAATTGGACTTGGAGGGTATAACGGTCATACTTCGCCTGCAGATTCGCAAAGAGCAACAAACGGGGGGTATGTATTCTGCTGTTATATTGCCAAAAAACTATATTAAAACTGTGGATTCTCCGCCAGTCACCGTGATTGATCCGCCAGGGATCACTGCGCCGGCAGGTTATCGCGGTGCGGTCGGCAGCTCCTTTCACTTTTCCACCAGCGTGGATCGCCGCCGGGCAACGGCCATGTCTCCGGTGACCTTGACTATGCGGATTAAAGGGGCAACGGTGACAACGGATCTTATTCCCCCGCCATTGGAAAACGTGGAAGAACTGACACGTCAATTCGAACTTTCTTCAACGGTTAACGGCGGTGAGGTGAGAGATAACACCATTACATTTACCCAAGTCATCCGACCGCGCAATGCGGAGGTCATAAAAATACCGGCCCTTCCTTTCGTGTTTTATGATTACAAGAGCGAGGAATACAAAACGGTTTACAGTCTGCCTATTCCCATTGAAGTATTTCCCGGACGTGTCGTGGGAGCGGAGGGCATGGAAACCAACGCTTCCGCAACGCAAGCGGTGACGGCTCGTGATTCAGACAGCGAAACTGGAAACGGTTCCCGCCAACTTCCGCTGCCTGCGAATTACACGAAATTGGGGGAAATACAGCAAAGCCAACCGTTCAGTGTGATCGCTATGCTGGCCATCCTGTTGGCTGGTCCATTGACCATCGGCCTGGTCGGCGGCGGACTGATTATGTATCGCCGGTTGCGTCCGAGTAGCGAAATTCGCAAACGGCGCAGAGCTTTGATTCGATCGGTTGGACAAACAGGTGAAGCGGCGAATCCTTATGCTGAACTGGCCAATCTTCTGCAGGAATATTTGCGTTTGCGTTTCGACCTGCCAACGGGCGAGTTATCCAACGACATGTTGGAGGATGTCTTGCCTCAAGACCATAATCAAACGCTGGCCGAAGAGGTAAACCAGCTGTTGGATGAGTTAAATGCCGGTCGCTTTACCACCGGTACGGTAGATGTGCAAGAGAAACAGGATTTGGTTCGAAAAACCGAAAATTTGATGAACCAACTGGAGCGAAAAGGCAAATGAAACCGTTGAACTGGCTGACCATACTGCTGCTTTGTAACGTTGCTGTCGTGGCGGCGGAATCACACTCAGCGAAGGAGCGGTTTGACCAGGCCCAATCACTTTTCGCCTCGGCCATGGATCGCTTGCAGGAGGAAGAATCGGCGTCGGTGGAAACGCGGCAAAAGTTTTATGAATCCGCTCGCCTGTTTGGTGCCTTGGCAGAGGATTTGGCGGAAGAGGGAGTGTTGAGTGCGAACCTTTTGGTGAATACGGGGAATGCGTTTCATTTTGCCGGGGATAATCCGCGAGCGTTATTATGGTATTTGCGGGCGGAGAAGCTGAACAAGATACCGGAAATCCGTCGGGCGATTGCCGCCCTTCGCCGAAGCTGCCAGGCTGATCCCTGGCCGCATAGCCGCGGTTCTATCGGGCGAGCGCTTTTGTTCTGGCACTACGATCTCAGCCGCCTGCTTAAACAAAAATTATTCATTGTGATATATCTGGTCGGTTGCGGCTGCTTTTTGGTGTGTTTTGCTGTCCAGCGCCGCCGGGTTTTGATCCGCTTGGGTATTATCTTGTTGATTGCCGGAGCCGCATTAGGAGCTTCTGACATAATACGAACAATCCAGGATGATCAGCCGAGGGCGGTGGTGCTGGAAACGACTTCGGGTTATGTCGGTGACGGGAAAGCCTATTCCGTGGTAAGGGATAAAATCATTCCCGGCCAGGAAGTTCGGCTGATTGAAAGCAGGAAAAGCTGGCGCCGGATCCGCTTACCCGATGAGACGACCTGCTGGTTGCCTGCAGAAACAGTAAAGTCGGTGCCCTTTATTGACTCCGGTGCCGAATAAATACCTCACCTTGTGGACGCATAGGCTTGTCTTCTTTATAAGAAATATCTGAAATGCCCAGTACCGAACCCACGATCATCGACGAGCGTTACAACAAAACGGACTCTGCCACGCAACAGAAAAATGCAGCGGACAAAATTGGAGCAGAAGAAAATACGGAACTTGCCAAACAATCATTTTTTCAAAGATTAAAGGGTTTGCTCTTCTTTAATCCGATTACTCGTTTTTTCGGCTGGTGGTTGGGACTTTCAGGATTTATAGCCGTTTATTCCACGTGTCCGGTCTGCGGCCAGCAGGGTTGTCCCAACGGGGCCGCCGGCCTCGGCCTGCTCGGAGTATTGA
>CAZMVS010000425.1:0-7011 GCA_964569525.1 uncultured Planctomycetales bacterium | reverse complement strand
AGCGCAGAGTGGAAGTAACAAATTTTCATCAATTCGTTGTTAGGGCATTGGGTATCTAAGCGAGCTATTAAAGTGATGTTTTTCGGTGAACTACCCCTGATCCGCGCCATGCTCCCGGACTTGGCGGAAGGTACGATAGTATCCATCAACCGCCTCGGCCAGATGGTGGTCATACTCGCCATCATCCAAATCACCTATAAAAGCCAGCTTGGGATATGGATCCGTAGCCAATTCGCCTGGCTGATTGATCTTGTCTCCAATCTGCATCATAAAGCCGCCGCCGTCTCCAACTTTCTGGAACGTTGCCTGGTCGAAGGCGAATCCGTGATCTGTGGGTTATTTTCCCTGCTCATTATCTACCTCGTCGTCTTCGTATCAGAAGACGGCCCGCTGTATTACCTGGCCTACCCCCTGCTGCACCTATGGAAAGCGTTCCTGGTGTGGGCCTCGGTTAAGTTGAGTATTTCTTCCGTCGTTTTCTCGCTACTGGCCTTCATCGGCCTATGTTTCTGGGCCGTAATTTCCTTTATCTGCATTTACGGCCTGTTTTTAGGCCTCATGACTAAAGCCATCGTGCAGGCCGCCAACTACCTTGTCGAACATTGTTCGCTGGTGTTCTACCGCGTATTTTTAGCCTTCCAGACCTTGGCCGGCGGGATTATTCTCGTGTTCACCACCGGCCCCTTTAAATAAACAAGCCTTTTACCACCAATGAATTTGCCTGCAGCCCTTTTCCCATATATAAAAACACGATACGGAGTTGGTAATCGGCAGTCGATTTGCCAGCGGCCAATAAACAAGCGAATCCTTAGTTAATATACAAACGTTGTTTTTGAAACAGGGAAAGACATGAGCCAGGATTTTATTACAATCGTTTCCGGGCTGCCCCGAACGGGCACTTCCATGATGATGAGCATGATCGACACGGGCGGGATACCTGCCTTGATCGACAATATTCGCAAAGCGGACGAGGATAATCCCAAGGGGTATTACGAATTTGAGCCGGTCAAAAAAACCAAGACCGATCCTTCCTGGCTTGAGCACGCGCGAGGCAAAGTGGTCAAAATGGTACACCTGCTTTTGCTTGACCTGCCTACGGATCGCGAATACCGGGTGGTCATGATGCAACGCAACCTGGATGAAGTGGTGGCTTCCCAAAACGTCATGCTTCAGCGGAACAATAAAAACAACGATGATATCAGCGAAGATAAAATTAAAGAGATTTTCGAGGTTCAGTTGCGCAAGGTAAACCTGCATCTCAAACAACATCCGAATTTCAAGATTCTGGAAATCAACTATAACGACATCTTGAATGATCCGCGCCCCATGATTGAACCTCTTAACCACTTTCTGGGCGGGAATCTCGATACCGAAGCCATGATGAAAATCGTGGATCCGTCTCTTTATCGACAACGCGCCTGATTTTTAAGCCTCTTTATCACAAACCAGCTTGCTCAAAAAATCAGGCAATGAAAGGCATTAATCATTTGATGACTTTCCGGGGAAGATAATGAAGAAACATCGCTGTGATAATTGT
The DNA here is from genome assembly GCA_964569525.1 of uncultured Planctomycetales bacterium. Classification (GTDB taxonomy): domain Bacteria; phylum Planctomycetota; class Phycisphaerae; order UBA1845; family PWPN01; genus JAAYCU01. The sequence goes on along the minus strand of CAZMVS010000425.1, from coordinate 5,474 downwards.
GTTTTCCGTGGTTATGCTGAGCGGAAGCCCGATTCGTTAATCGCCCGGCTTTGGCGATGGCATACCAAGTGGTGTCCGGGCTGGAAAGCCTATCAGGCCTCCCTGGCTAAGGAAAAAGATCACGCCGACATTGCCGATGAAAAAACTTCGGCTCGTGAACAATAGAACAAAATGGCTAACAGTGGCCTATATCAATTGCGGATCAAGCTGGAAAAAGCGGTTGATCTGCAAGTTGGGGCCTTGGGGAAGTTTCACTTTTCTCCCGGCTGGTATGTTTACACAGGTTCCGCCCGCAGAGGACTTTATCAACGCGTGTCGCGCCATTTACGTTCAGCCAAACGAAACCATTGGCATATTGATTATTTGTTGGCAGTGGCTGATCAAGTAGAACCTTTTATCCTGCCTGAACCTTCTTTTGATGAATGCGCATTACACAATGATTTGCGGGGTGGGACGATCCCCGTGGCAGGTTTCGGCTCCTCTGATTGCGGATGCGTGTCACATCTGCGTTACTTTGAAAGAAAACCTGCTTTAAAGTTGACCTCATGGTCACAATTCATTCGACAAATCGCAAGCAAAGACCTACACGGAGCGTGATTTTATAGGGGAATTCATTTCCATCCACAGCTTTTAGGCAAGCAGACAGGCGAAGAACAAACCGTCAATAAAGCCAGTGTGAATCGTAAGCGGCCTCTATTAAACTATATATAATATTATTTTGTCGCTAATCGTTATTTATTAAAGAATTAGAAGAGGTGAAGTCTTTTTTCAACTAGATTTGAGTTGCTTTTTAGTCCGGTAAAATGTATATTTTCCTTGCAGTAAGAGAGTGTAAATCTTTGTTTTGCCCATTTTTACAGCAATGTGCTTAGTTGGCGGAAAAATGGGCAAAGACAGCATCTTGAAAACAAGTTGAGAACATATCTTCGAAAAAGGCGTTAGAGCCAGCAGCGGCGAAAATCGCCTATCGCAGATTGCTAAAAGGAGTGGGAAAGGGGAAATTCGGATGGGAGATCAGGCCCGGTGGTAAAGGTATGTTGTCCAGGCCTTGGTCAAAGGGGGTATATAGGAATAACAAATTAGAAAGGTTGTTCTTGAAAAGCAGGAGGTGCACAATGACCGTGGTAAATAATGTATTTTTTGCCGCTCCTGACTATGGGAAAAACCCCCGCAAGAGGATAACGGCCACTGAGTTAATCGACGGGGTGCGTTGCATCATTACCCTCGAGAGGGACAAATCCGGCCATTATCGCGAAGTTCGATTGGATCCCTTGCATAAAGTCAGAGAAGAAGAAAAACAGGTTCTTCAATCAGGCAATTAAAGATCCTTCAGAGATTTTCCAAGAACTTATGATCACGCCGAAAAGGAGCAGAATGGAGGCTGCTATAAAGGCGGGCATCAAAAAGGAGGAGTAGATTTTACTCTTCTGATTGAAGTCACAGTAAACATGCAATAAAAGTATCAATTCACCACTCTTTGAATGTGATTTCTTTTTTTTGAAATAAGTAGCCGCACATCAACGACCGATATTTCATGCATGGCTATTCTTCAGGATGCAGAAAGTGAGAAATATTGCTCCGCTGATGACAATCATCACGAGTATGAGCGGGCTGTGGAGATGTTGCGGCATGGCCAACTCAAAGAAGGTTCACATCTGCTGGGGGAGATAGCGGAACGGACTACAGAGGAGCAGCTGCGTTCGGACTGCCTGAGCGGCTTGGCCAAGGTACTTGAAGCACTGGGGCAAACGGAACAGGCCTACAACCTGTGGTACGCGCTGGGGCACAAGCCGGCAGATCAACGGAACGCGACGGACATTGATGGTCGGCTGCGAGTTATGCGCATATTTGAGCGTCGCGGGCTGAAGGTGAAGGTTCCCGATTTTCCACCGAAGGTGCAGCTTGAGGTCACCAATCGGTGTAATTTGCGTTGCATTATGTGCACCCGGAACCAGATGGATCGTCCGCAAGGGGACATGACGCTGGAGGTAGTTCGTAAGGTGGCGGATGAATGTTGCCACGAGCCGGGGACGGTGATCAGCCTCTACTTCCTGGGCGAGCCTCTTTTGAATCGGGACCTGGAGGGTATGGTTGCGTATCTTGGCTCGGTCAAAGACAGTTGCCGACCGCCGATGATCTTCGGCATTCAGACCAATGCCATGCTTTTAACAAGAGAGCGTTCCCGTTCCCTTTTGGAAGCAGGATTGCGGCATTTTGCCATCTCGCTGGACGGTCTGGAGGGCAACCTGGAGCGTATTCGTCCCGGAGCTTCATATCCGACTGTGGAGAAAAACATTCTCGACTTACAAGCGTTGGGCGAGGAAAGGGGAATCGAAGATCTTGAGGTACACATCACCAAGCTGTGTGATGATCCTTCCGCGGAAGAGGTCCGACATTTTCGGGAGGTTTGGGAATCGCGGGTGAAGCAGGTCCATTTAATTGGTATATCCAAGGTGCCAGGCAACTCATTCATGGCCGCGGACGGCAGTATTCATGAAGTAGCCCCAAAAAGCGACTCGCAAGGCAGAAAATATTGCGGCCAAGGGCAACGCATGCTAATTCACTGGAACGGCGAATTCGCTTTTTGCTGTAGTGATATCAACGGGGAGATCAAGTTGGGCAATATTCGAGACCACTCAATTCGGGAGGTTTGGACCAGTCCGAAAATGGACGATATTCGCCAACAAGTCCGGAGCGGGAAATACGCTGGGCTGCCCGCCTGCCAGAAATGCCCGCATTCCCACATTTATAGCTAATATAAACGGATAGGGATTGATTCCACTCTCCGATATTGTGTTTCATTCACTTGTCACCCATTCTCGCCAGTTTCCCTTGCATTTGCTAAACTGCGTGTTACGAGGCATTGTCTGAAGCTTGATAGGAAGTCGTTTTTGGATTTGGGGCGGGATAAAAGAGGGAATATTAAGCTGGTATAGTTTTGCGCGCTAATTTGAGACAGGATTATGATCATGCCCATCAGCAAGAACAACCATTCTTCATCACCGGAAGACACGTGGCGGATTTTTCGAATCATGGCGGAATTTGTGGATGGCTTTGATGCGATGAGTCAAATCGGGCCAGCGGTGACTGTATTCGGTTCCGCCCGGACGGCGCCGAATAATCCGGCCTATCAACAAGCGGTGGAACTTGGACGGAAGCTGGCGGAGAATCGTTTCGCGGTCATTACGGGAGGCGGTCCGGGCATCATGGAGGCGGCCAACAAAGGCGCCCATGAGGCCGGCGGGATCAGTATCGGTTTGAACATCGTGATTCCCGAGGAGCAGACACAAAATCCTTATGTCAACCTGGGGATTGACTTCGATTACTTTTTTGCCCGTAAGGTCATGTTTGTGAAGTACGCGTATGGCATGGTCTGTTTCCAAGGTGGTTTCGGCACGTTAGACGAGTTGTTTGAGACTTTGACGTTGATCCAGACTCACAAGACCCAGCCTTCGCCGGTGGTCTTAATCGGCACCGAGTTTTGGAGCCCGCTGGTGAACTGGCTGAAAGATTCGCTCCTGGAGCGTTACGAGACAATTGGCACAGAAGACGCGGAATTGTTTATTGTTACCGACGATCTCGACGAAGCGGTTTCCCATATTGTAGCCAACTACGCAACGGGTGGGCCGCTTTGGACACAACCAAAGCGTTTCTTCACCAATTAGTCGTTGAGGGGATTTGGATGCGGCAGCGGCGATTACAATTATTTTATATTCCCTTTCTAGTGGTCACCCTGTGGCCTACCATTGGTCAGCTCAGGGCGGAGACAGCCAATCTACCGAATGTCCGACAATTACAGGAAACATTGGAGACTTTAGCTGACGAAGTTCGCCCCAGTGTCGTTGCGATTCGAGCGGTTCGTCGAATTCAACTAGAAGAGAACAAGCCGCCGGGATCGGTATCAGGAAGCCAACTAAGTAAAACTTCCCGTCAACCGATATATGAACGGATTGTCCCGGTAGTTGGCAGCGGATTTGTTTTCGATGGAGGAGGATTGGTATTAACAAATGAACATGTCATCCAAGACGCTCGTCCGGAGGACATCGAGTGTACATTATCCACTGGTAGTCATTTCCGTGTGAAAGGATTAACCACAGATCCGCGTAGCGATTTAGCGGTTTTACGAATTGAAGGCGAGGATTTCCAGCCGGTGCAGCTGGGCGATCTTCGGACGGTCAAGCAGGGCCATTTTGCCATTGTGATGGGTAATCCGTTCGGATCGGCGTTTGAGGGTCGAGAATCTCCTACCATGTCTTTCGGGGTGATCAGTGGATTAGGGCAGGTGTTGACTCATGAACTTGATCCACTGGATCAGCGATATTACGGTAATTTGATTCAAACCGATGCTCCCATTAATCCGGGGAACAGTGGTGGTCTGTTGATTAATTTAGAAGGGAAAGTCATTGGGTTGACCACTGCGATTGCCACCCGTTCGGGCAGTAGTCAAGGCGTGGGCTATGCCATTGCCATTGATCAGCGAACCAAGGGAATCATCGAAAGGCTGGCGAAGGGTGAGCGCGTAGTTTACGGCTACCTGGGTGTGCGTTTGCGAAAGCCGACAGCCAGCGAGTGTAAAGCGGGAGGTTTGCCTGAAGAAGGTGGAGCCCTAATTCAAGAGGTAAAGTTGGAAACACCTGCGGCTGATGCAAGTTTGCAAGCGGGCGATATTCTGTATCGATTCAATGGCCGACGGATTGAGACTCCCGATCAGCTCATTCGCTGGGTAGGCGCGGTACCGGCGGGACAAAAGGTTAGGTTTTTGATGTATCGTGATAAAACATCGAATGAAATACAGGTAACGCTTGCAAAACGTGAGGTTCCGGCGGGGAGTCATTATGAAGAGGAATACACCTGTTGCGGATTAACATTGGCGGACATCGACGGGCATTTTCGACAGAAGTATGAACATCTTACGGGAGAGACCCGGGGGGTGGTTGTCGCCAAGGTTAAGCCCGGAAGTCGGGCCGAAAAGGCTGGTCTGCGTTGCGGCCAGATGATCAGCATGATCAACGGGAAGAGGTTAGCCAGCGTGCGGCCACTGCATTGCGGGTGGATAGATAAACCGTTGAAACTAACCTTGGCCGATGAATCCCACCGGGAGATCACTCTGCCTTAGAAAGCACTTCATCCAGCAGCCCGGGGTTCCAGATCGAGAGAGGCCAGGCGGCGAGTTTTATACATGCGTGCGCCCAAAGCAGCGATCATGGCGGCGTTATCCGTGCAAAATTTCAGGGGTGCGAGTTGGAGTTGCACGCCCTTTTTTTCACAGGATTGTGTAAGGGATTGGCGAAGAGCGTTATTGGCAGCCACTCCACCTCCGACCAAAACACGGGGGACGCCTGTTTGTTCGACGGCCAACATGGTTTTCGCCACCAGGACATCAACTACAGCGGCCTGGAAGCTAGCGGCAACGTCGGCGATGTTCTGGGGGGTCATTTTTTCGAGACCTCCGCTGGTTTTACCGGGGCCGTGGA
>CAZMVS010000424.1:0-7887 GCA_964569525.1 uncultured Planctomycetales bacterium | reverse complement strand
AAATATCGAACATGTCGAGCTCGGTTTCAAGGTAACCGCTCCTGCTTGCCCCAACTCTGCTACACTGGTTCGCGCCCTTTCACTGGCTGCCCGGATGGGCGTACCCTCGGCAAACCTTTACAACTACGGCTTGATCCCCCTCTCCCGACTGCAGTGGATCAAGCAGGCCGCCCGATACATTCACCGGGAAACGGTATAATTTCCTTGTATCCCTTCCCCCCATTTGCCCACTCATCCTCTAAATATACTCCGTTACCTGATACGAAATCTGCCCTCGCGCATAAAAAAGAGCTGCCCATATCCCGCTGATTGCTGACAGCTCTCATAAACTATAGATGTCGAGTCTGTTAATCGCCCGGTACGATCGCCCCGCTCGGACATTCATCCACACAGACACCGCAATCCGCACATTTGTCCGGATCAATTGTGTACTTGGGATCGCCTTCCTGGATCGCCTCCGTGGGGCACACCGAAAGGCAAGCACCACACATCTGGCAGTCGTCGGTGATTACGTGAGCCATTGATACACTCCTTACTAAAAATATTACGCCAACGAAGCTTCTCTCTCTTCAACGCCCCGCGGCTCGTCGAAAAAACATCCTCAAAAATGATCTTAGCTACCATGAAGCCTTATTTCTACACGACCCGCTCGTTCATGACAACCCTCACAAATAACCCTGCACAATGCTACACAAAAATGACCAAATACAAAACGCCACACGGGAATCAAGACCAAATCCTTGCCTAAAAAGATATAACTATTAAATTATCAATGCAACCCCTGTTTCTGTAGAGGTTTTTCTTAACCGGAATACTTTCTCCACAATACATCCCACACGCATTTCCACAAACGCGTGAAACATGACCACATGCTTCCCAAACCTCGGCGTCATATTCTTTCATTTAACACGCTTTCGTTATGAATATCTAAGCATATTCACGAGTCAAAATGGCGAAATCTTGGCCTGTCGAAAACACATCAAAAACAAGGTCCTATAAAAATAGTGCACTATGGCTCTACAGCAAAATGCCATGAATTTATACTTTGTTATATCCTTAATGTATAAAGGTGTAATACGACCAGTTTTATCTTCATTTGTGTTCAATTCTACCGATGTTGGTAATAGAAATGTGGAAACCGACGGCCGTTCAGGGGCCGTTCAAATATCTAATGCTTGCCGGTCGGGAATTGCAATGCAGACTACAAGGCAAAATATCGTTAGAACCGTTCGCCTCACTGATCAGCAATCTCGAAGACTTCTCGATATGCTAGACAAGGCGGAACTACAAAACACAGCCAATAATCAAGTAAAGGAAAGTTTCCCTTTTCGGACCCATATCAAACTGCACATTCTGACCCATGCTGGAACCGAAGAAACCTGTTATCTTGTGCCTACCCGGACGCTGTCCTGTCGGGAACTATCTTTCCTGCATGGCGGATATCTTCACCAAGGAACCCTCTGTCTTGCAGAGTTATGTACAACTCACAAAAAACGGAAAGAACACTTCGCCCAAGTCGCCTCCTGCAAATACATCACCGGCCAAATTCATGAGGTGATAATCCAATTTGATCAGGAAATCATGCCCAGCAATTACTGCGAACAAGCCATCTCTATCCGCTGTCTGCTCGTCGAAAAAAACAAAACCATGATCGATCAGGTTGCCTCTCAATTGCAAAAATATCGAATCCGAATCGAATACATCGACACCGTCCACGAAGTAATCAAGAAAGCCTTGGAGTCGCCATATAACCTTCTGCTTATGAACATGGAAATGCCGGGCATGAACGGCATTTCTGCCGTCCGCCTCTTGCGCAAACGGGAATTCACCGGCATGATCGTCGCTGTTACAAATAAAAATAATCTTACTGATTTCCAGGAATTCTGGGACGCCGGCTGCAATCACGTCTTGCACAACGATTATGCCCCCCACCAAATCGATCAAATCCTGGAAGAACTGCGCCAGCGATCCCTGGCCAACAGCAAGCCCGAATCCGCACATTAAACAACCGGCATAATCGGCAACGGATAAGGTATTTTCTTACCATTTGCCGCCGATCACACCGGCTGTGATAACCATCCGCTATTCAATCACATCAGAACTTTAACTCTGTGGCAAAAGCCCCACATTCTGCATTACCTGGCTCGTAGAGCCATACCGGTTCAAGGTGTAAAAATGTATTCCCGGAATACCATATTTCAACAAACCATCGCACATCTCGGTCGCCAGTTCCACGCCGTATTGACGCTGGGCCTGTTTGTCCTCGCCGTATGATTCCAGACGCTTAACAACACGTTCCGGCAAACGGGCACCGCACATCCCACAAAATTTCTGGATCTGCTGCAGACTGAGGATAGGCAACACCCCAGGTACAATGGGTACCTTCACGCCAAGCTTGTTTTTCAGGTAATCGTCAAATTCGAAAAATTCTTCGTTATCATAAAATAACTGCGTAATAATCACGTCCGCGCCAGCCTCAACCTTGGCCGCGGTCCGCTCCCAGTCAAGATATTTGTCCTCACACTCGGGATGCCCCTCGGGATAGCCGGCCACCGCCACGTCCATGCCGCCCTGCTCCTTGATAAAAGCAACCAGTTCATTGGCATAATGAAACCCGTCCGGATGAGGACGAAAAGAATCGTCATCCTTGGGCGCATCACCACGCAAAGCCACGATGTTGGTAATATTCAAGGACTTAGCCTTTTCCAAAAATGCGGATATATCCCGTTTCGATGCTCCCACACAAGTTAAATGGGCCGCCGCCTCGTAGCCTGTATCCCGCTTGACTTGGGACACAATCTCCAGGGTCTTTTCCTGCGTACTCCCGCCTGCGCCATACGTGCAAGTCAAAAAACCTGGATCAAGCTTGGAAAATTCCGGCAGCGTCTTTTCAAAAAGTTTTGCTTCCCCCTCTGGAGTTTTCGGGGGAAACAACTCAAAAGAAATCACCAGATCGTTTGTTTTATGAATCTGGGAAATTTGCAATAGAAACCTCCTTCGTCAGCAAAACAGATAAATCAAAGCCGGTTGGAAACAAGGATGTATAAAGATGATATGCCTTGAAATATAGTAAGTGATTTGTCCTCGCTTGTGAAGCCCTGAACTATCAAATAGAAATTTCCCCTTAACACCAAGAATTTTCAATCGCAAATGACGCATGTCTCATTTTTTTCACATGCCTCGCTGTTTTCGAATTAAAATTTGGATATATGTCTTTTCGTTAGAAAACAGCCTTGCTTTAAGTACCTGAAATTCCACAATTTAAACATGAAGATGACACAAATCGTAACATAATATTTTTGAAATTCGTATTCTTGAATGAAAAATTAACTGCCAATATCGCGCTTATAAATACGAATCTTCATACGTTTAGTTTTTCATCAGGAATCGGCGGGCCGTTTAAAACAACCCAGGCCCGGCGATCTTTCTTGTGAACCCTGAAAGGCTCCAATGGACAAATATCACATAACCAAATCAACGTCGCCGCCTGCGCTCGATCGTGCAACGACCAAAACGATTCCGGAGCACATATCTGGCCGTTCCACTTACGACGAATCAACTCCAACTCCTCCTCACTCAAAGATTGAAAACTCTGCACCCTGCAAACTCGAGCAACTCCACGCACTAGCCCGCCGCTTTGTTTCAGCCAGATTAAATCGCCTGCCTCTATGCATCCGTGTGGCGGCAAACTCGCCCGCCCCCGCCGACATTCGATCGTCTTTCTCCCTAGAAAAATATCGTCCAAGTAAACCTTATACAAAACTGCTAAATGATGTCGCATAGCAATCCTTTGAATTACCACACTAAAATATACATTAGATATAAATTCACGGGCGTTTTCTTTTAAACTACCACTATTTTCCGATTCATCACCACTGGCCTTGACCCTATGATTCGACTACAATAAGACTGTAAGTGGGATAAAACACGAGTTCATTATTGAAAGAGCAAAACCATGGCAGTTCGACATCACATTCGAGTGCTGGTTGTGGACGATGATCCGCAAGTCTGCAAAACGGTCGGGACCATTCTCAAAGAGCACGACTACCACGTGCAATCCTACTCCCAAGCTCGGCAGTCGATCCAGGCGGCTCGAAAAAATCCTTTCGACATCGCCCTCGTGGATATCAAAATGCCGGACATGAGTGGAATTGAAGTGGTAGAAAAACTCAAAGCCGAAGATCCCCGCATCGCGGTGATCGTCATGACCGCTTATCCCGACATCCAAACCGCGGCAGAAACTATGCGCTTGGGCAGCAGGGATTATATCACCAAGCCCTTCCGTGAAGAACAATTGCTCAGCTCCATGGAACGGATCGCCCAGGAAATGGGTTTGGTGTACACCAATGAAACCGAGCTGAATCAATTGATCGGCCATCGCATTCGTCAAGAGCGGCTGAAACAGAATCTGACCCTGCGACAATTGTCCGAGCGCAGTGACCTGACCACCTCCCAGCTTTCTCAGGTGGAATTGGGCAAAAACGCCGCCAGCGTATGGGCTTTGGCCCGCATCAGCGGATCGCTGGGTAAACAACTGTGCGAATTGTTGGAAGGCCTCTAAGCCGACCTGCCCCGAGAATGAACGGTTTTTATTCTTGCAGATATGGGTTTACATTCCCCGGTGCAGCATCTGATAATGGTGCTGCGCCGTTTTTTTGTCTAACTGTTTGGGGACTTGCGAAAATTTATGACCAACTTGAATCACACGCAAACGAAGGGGAACTCCCTGGAGTTCGCCAAACAGGCCGCCCGAATTGCCTACGACAACCGTAGCGAAAATGTGGTTATCCTTGACCTCCGCGGCCTTACCTCCATCGCCGACTTTTTTGTCATCGCCACCGGAACCTCCGACCGCCAAATGCGGGCGGTCATCGACGAGGTAGACCAATACGCCGCACAAATCGGTGAAAAACGATATGGCCTCGGCGGATACGACTCCTCCACCTGGGTATTGGCTGACTATGTAGACGTCGTTATTCACATGTTTGACCAACAACGACGCCAATATTACGACCTCGAACTCCTCTGGGGAGACGCTCCCCGCATCGATTGGCAACAGAACGAAGAGTAAGTTCCACAAAAATAGCCATGCTGTTTTACTATTGCAATAACTTAACTGACCTTAATCGCTGCAAATTCGTTTAATCGACATCGGTGTTAATTGAAAAGTTGACCCATGACCTATTCATTGATCACACTGGGATTTCTATGTACCGTAATAAATCTTGAGTTGAACGGATTGGGCATACTTTTGCCAACCTGTTTCGGTTATGTCTTTATTGCTGCAGGAGCTGGATCTCTCCAATCCAAGCAACGTATCTTCAAATGGACGATATACCCAGCCGCACTAATGGCAATTGTAACGTTCCCCGATTTATTTCGAGGTGTTATTCAAGGAGAGTTTGAAGCTTTTCATGGATGGACCTTTTGGCCAACCTTCGCGATCGAAACCGCGTTAAAGATCATGCTCGCCATCGGCCTTTGGCAGGAAGCCAATTACCAAAATTCCAGAATTATCAAAAACCTCGCCGGCGGAACGGCGATGGTCTTCGCAATATTTTTGCCTTTATGGAAGTTCTTCCCTGTCAAGGATAATGCGACCCTGATCGCTTCTTTCCTGGTCTATGAAATACCGTCCTTTTATCTCGCTTTCGTCTTTTACCTGGCCTCGAAAAAGATGAAATGAACGCAAACACAGGATTGTAAGAAAATTGCCTGCAGCTTCAAAAGCAAAACAACATCGTTTCTCACGTTACTCGCCTGGTAAACCAATCCCCACAATCGAGACAAGCACCGTCAATAACGAAACCGTACCGCAATCGGCATCCGCCGACCGGTCCCAAACGATCGACTGGTGACCTTCAACACAGGGGCCGCCTGCTTGCGCTTGTACTCATTCACATCCACCAACCGAATCACTTCCCGCACCATGTTTTCATCGTAACCGGCCGAAACAATCTCCGCGGCACTTTTCTCTTGCGTAATGTACTGCTCCAAAATAGCGTCCAGCTTTTCATACGGCGGCAGCGAATCCTGGTCCGTCTGGCCGGGACGCAACTCGGCGGACGGCGCCTTGTCGATCGTATTTTGCGGAATTAGTTCCTTGCCTGCCCGGCGGTTCATATATTCCGCCAATTCGTAAACCACCGTCTTGGGCACGTCCCCCAGCGGGGCCAACCCACCACACATATCGCCGTACAGCGTACAGTACCCCACCGCAATTTCGCTCTTGTTCCCCGTGGCCAACAGCAACATTTTGAGCTTGTTGGACAAGGCCATCAGTATCCCCCCGCGAACCCGCGCCTGAATATTTTCTTCGGTGATGCCCGGCGCTCGCCCTATAAAATGCGGCTGCAGGTTGTTCTCAAACGCCTGGTGCATCTCGTCAATGGGAATAATCTTGAATTGAATACCCAGGTTCTTCGCCAAATCCCGGGCGTCCTCGATACTATGCTCACTACTATAACGAGAAGGCATGGCCACTCCGGTCACCTTCTCCGAATCCAACGCATCAGCAGCAATGGCGGCGGTCACCGCCGAATCCACACCCCCCGATAAACCCAGAACCACCTGCTCAAATCCACACTTCTCCACGTAATCGCGCAAACCCATGACTAGCGCATCATGGACTTGCCCAATACGTTCCGGATACGCTTCCTGCCGCGACCGGCTCGGCGTATCCATATCCACCATCAACAGGTCTTCCTTAAAAGCTTTGGCTTGGGCAACCACTTCCCCTTTTTCATCAAACACCGCGGACGCCCCGTCAAAAAGCAACTCGTCATTGCCGCCGACTTGGTTTACAAACAACACCGGCAATTTATGCAACGCCGCCCGCCGACCGAACAACCGAATCCGAAATTCCTGCTTATCTTTAACAAACGGCGACGCCGCCATATTGATCAAAAACTTCGCTCCCGCAGAAGCCAACTCGCCAATCGGATCGCTGTGATAAAGCCGCCGACCAATCAACTGTTCATCATTCCATAGGTCCTCGCAGATACTCACCCCAACGGAAACACCCTCATGCTTGATCAAAGTCACTCCCGGCCCAGGCTCAAAATAACGCATCTCGTCAAACACGTCATAACTGGGTAACAACGACTTGTAGCGAATTTCCCGCACCTTCCCGTCGGCACAATACGCCACTGCGTTGCGCAAACCCAACCCTGCCGCTTGCTCGTTGACATCCACAAAACCCACCAGTGCCGCAACATTCTTACAAACGGCGGCAATACGATGCATCGCCTTAATATTGGCTCGGACAAACTCCGGCTTATTCAACAAGTCCCGCGGTGGATAACCCACCACGCACAACTCGGAAAAAACGGCCAGCGACGCCCCTTGCTTCGCCGCTTCCCCGATATGGGCGATAATTTTGTCACTATTCCCTTGAATATCACCCACAATCGGATTCATCTGCACTAATGCGATTTTCATGAAACTCTCCGTGTTGAATATCTCATTGCCGTGCCGCAGGCTCCCATTTTAGCCCCCATCCCCATGCCCAACAATCAAACCCACCTCGCCTTCCCCTCTGAAATATTCCGCCTTTCCCTGATGAATATCAGACCGCATTTGCTAAACTAATAAAATAAACTTTGTCGCCTACCGTTTTCCTATGTTATTATCATTTATGCGGCTCGATCGACATCTGGCACAAACCGCATCCTGCAAATTAATCGCCTTCGGCCGCAACACAAAAAGACTAGGTTTATACTTTTATAAACACACAAAAATGAGCGAATCCATCAATAAAACCGGAACCATACGCGTCTTATCAATCCAGCCCGCTTTGCGTTGGCTGCAACCCATGCCTAATCTGCACCACCTCCGCCAAACGGTGGAAAAATCTTTAAATAACCACCCCGCCGACCTCGTCATCCT
>CAZMVS010000423.1:0-4431 GCA_964569525.1 uncultured Planctomycetales bacterium | reverse complement strand
AGCTTCCTTCGGCTGGGGCTCTTGTTTGGGCTGGGCCTGGCAGCCGATGGTAAGAAGCACACCAGCCAGCATACTAACAATAATGAAATATTCAGCTTTTTGTATTTTCTGGTAATTGCGCATCATCATTCCATGTCCCGGCAAAGGCATTTCAACTGTATTCTCAAAACGAACCGGGAATCTTATCGGCTGGTTGTAAAGGGGCTTCGATTAAAAAATGCTTCCCCGTCATTTTTTGTCCGATAACGACGTGTTATCTATCGACGATCCCGGGTGGCTGACTGAAGGGGTTTAGGGGGTTTCCTGATGGTCCAATAAAATCGGGCAAAAACTGCGCGTTGGGATGAAAAAACAACCACTTCGCAATATCCCGGCCGTGGAGATAAGGAACCGGTTTGTCGAGAGGCCGGGAAACATCTCCATGATGTTGATGGCTGGGGCGAGATATTGAAGAAGCTCATGGCGTTTATGTGCCGAGTACTGTTTTCAGTATTGGTAGGCAGGGAATGGCATTGAAGATTAAGGGAGCCGCTTTATCAAGGGATGAGTTTGAAGTTTTGATGAAGAACCGCGAGCACCGGGTGGATACAGTTTTAGAGCCTGTACAGACAAGAGGTTAAAACAGTTTTTGAATGAGAGGTGCGATCGGGGAAGGTTCGGGTGATAAAAAACCGGAATAGGCAAAGTTTTGGGGCAACGAAGCGACGGCGGGATTTGGAGCTTGGGACACGTCTGCTCTAAAATGCTCATCGTGGACAATCATACGTTAGAAAAAATCGAATTTGAGCGAATCCGCCAGTTATTGGCCCGGTATGCAAGCTGTGCGTTGGGGCGGTGGATGGCCTCCAAGCTGCGGCCGGTAGCCCGTCGGGACTTAATCGAGCAGTGGCAGCGGCAGGTACGGGAGATGATTGAGGCGTCGGCGGAGATAGGCCTGCCACCGTTTGGAGGAATCCACGACTTACGAGAAATGGTTCGTTCGGCAATACCGCCACATACGCTGGATCCGGATGATTTCGCCCGCTTGGCGGACACTTTCGAAGGAACCCATCAAATCATGCAATGGGCGGGCAAGCTGGGCGATGAGGCGTCAGAGCTACACAGCGTGTGCGAGCAGATCGGGGATCTTAAGTTTCTGGGCGATGCGATTCGGAAGGTGGTGGCGGCTAACGGGGAAGTCCGGGATGATGCCAGCGCGAAGCTGCAGAGGATTCGCCGAGAGATCGCCGACTCGCGAATTAATATCAAGCACGTAATCGATCGGTTATTGCGGGAAAAACATATCACCAGGTGGTTGCGGTACCCACAGGCGACGTTTCACGATGATCGGCTGGTATTGCCTTTGGCGGCGGAACATCGTGGGCGCGTGCAGGGGATTGTGCATCGCAGCAGTGATTCGGGAGCAACCTTGTTCGTGGAGCCGGCGGAGGCGGTACAACTGAACAACCGGATTATCGATCTGCAATCGGAAGAGCAGGTTGAGATCAACCGGCTGTTGTGGAATCTGACACACCAGATTCACGTAAACCAGTCGGAGATATTGAACACGTTGCAGGCCTTGGCAGTTTTGGACTTAGTGGTGGCCAAGGTGCGTTTCGCCCGAACGTATGATTTGCATTCGCCGCGGATCAGCGAGGACGGCAAATTAAAGATGAACCGGGCTCGGCATCCGCTGTTGATGGAACTGCAAAAAGAGGCGGAGCAGCGCGGGGAGAAGCGAGACGTAGTGCCCATTGATATTCGGCTAGGGGATGACTTTGACGTGCTGGTAATCACCGGGCCCAATACGGGGGGCAAGACGGTTACTTTGAAGACGGTGGCGCTGGCCTGCGCGATGGGGCAGTCGGGATTGCCCATTGCGGCAACGGAGGGCAGCACTATACCGATTTACAAGGATATTCTGGTGGATATCGGTGACGAGCAAAGTTTGCAACAATCACTGAGTACCTTTAGTGCGCACCTGGCCCGCTTATTGCCGATTCTCAAGCGAGCCCATCCGGAACGGTTAGTCTTGATCGACGAATTGGGCGCGGGGACGGATCCGGACGAAGGGGCGGCCATCGGCAGAGCGGTGGTGGAAGAATTGTTAAGGCGGCGATGTCCGGCGTTGATAACTACACATTTGGGAGTGCTTAAGAGCCTGGCTTACACAGAAGATCGGGCGGAGAACGGCTGCGTGGATTTCGACGTGGAGACGCTGCAACCGACGTATCACTTATCGATCGGTGAGCCGGGCAACAGCAACGCTATTAATATTGCCGAGCGACTGGGATTACCGAAGAATATTATCAACAACGCGCGCAAGCACCTGAGTGGTTCGCATGAACAATTAACCCGAGCGATCAAGGGGACGCTGGTTTCACGTCGAAAGGCGGAGCGGGCCCGCGGGGAAGCGGAGGCGGCCAAGCGTGAAGCCGGTCTTCGGGAAAAGGCGGCCCGAGAGGAAGCGACACAATTGCAGAAGAAGCAACAGGAATACCAGCGCTGGGTGGAGATGGTTTCGCGGTTGCAGCCAGGGGATACGGTACATGTTCGGCGGTTCGATCGCGAAGGACGTGTGGTACGCATGCAGTTTCACAAGCAACTGGCGGTGGTGTCGATTGGGGCGATGGAGATCGAAGTACCGTTGCGGGAATTATCCTTACCGGCGGAAAAAGCCTGAATCTATACAAACTCGCAATGTTTTCCCCGGTGGAATCGGATTTTCAATTTTAATTGAGCTGTTGTAGCAGCTGGCCAACCGTTCCTTTAGCATCGCCCAACAAGAGAATCGTTTTCGGGTTGCGGTATAATTGGTTTTCGACGCCGGAGTACCCGGGGCGCTCGTCCAGATTACAGACGATCACACTTTTAGCTTCATAGGCTTTGAGAATGGGCATTCCGGAAATCGGTGTGTCGTTGCTTTCGATGGCGGCGGGATTCACCACGTCACAGGCTCCCACAATCAAGGCAAGATCGGTTTGGGCAAACTCGTCGTTCACATCCTGTAATTCGCGAATCATTCCGTAATCGACGTCTGCTTCCGCCAGAAGGACGTGCATATGGCCCGGCATGCGTCCCGCAACGGGATGGATGGCGAAAATAATTTCTTTACCCAATTCGTTTAGTTTATCCGCAAGTTGGACCACCTCTTCTTGCGCATCCGCCAAGGCCATCCCGTATCCGGGGATAATAATGACACGTTGAGCTTGCCGAGCGACGCCCAAGGCCTGTTCCAACGGGTCGGCGGATTGCTGTTCTGCCGAGGGGGCTTCTGCTGCAGTTTCGGTTTGCTGTTCAGCTGCCTCATCGGTTTCCGGCAACATTGAAATTGTCGTTTCCGATTCCCCCTGCTGTTGCCGACCGGCAAGGATATGGAGGAGACTGCGATTCATGGCCCGACACATAACATGAGTTAACACGGAACCGGAAGCGGCCACCGTCGCGCCACAGATAATCAAAAGACGGCTGCCGATGGTCAGCCCACAAAAAGCGGCGGCCAGGCCGGCGGTCGCATTAAGAAAAGAGATCAACACGGGCATGTCCGCCCCGCCGATACGAATGGAGAAAACAATACCGATCACGGCGGCAAGGCAGACAAGAAACACCGCCAATACGGTAATAAGGTTTCCACCGGAAACAAGCCCGGCGGTTACCGCCAGCGCGATAGCGGCAATGACAGTAGCGGCAAGAACAAGATTATGGGCCGGCAGAAACACAGGAGTTTGACGGAGCTTGTTGGCCAATTTGCCGGCGGCGATCATGCTTCCGCTGAAAGTTGCGGCACCAATGATCAGGCCGAGCAATGCCGACGTCTCCGCCATATTAGAGAGAGGCTCATGCGAGGTACGCGTCAGCTCGACGAAGGAAACGAGAAATGCGGCAACTCCCCCCATACCGTGCTGAAAGGCAACCATGGAGGGGATTTGGATCATGTGTATACTGCGGGCGAGCAACCAGCCGACGGCAACACCAATCCCCGCACCCATCACAATAAGTGGAATTGAGGTAACACCATGCCGCACAAGAACAACAATAATAGCAAGAAGCAAGGCGAAAGCGGCAGTCAGGTTGCCGAATCGTGCGGAGCGCGGTGCTCGAAACTGGGAGATACCCAGGATCAAAATCAAAGATATAGCGATATCCATCAGCAATTGTGACATGAAATACTCCGTGTTCGCGAGTTCGATCAATCAGCCGACTCGGACGATTCTTTGCGGCGGAAAAGTCCGAGCATTCGATCGGTAATGACAAAGCCACCGGCCACATTGAACGCCGCCGCCGCCAAGGCAATAACAGCCAGCCCTTTTTCCAGTGCGGTCGCATTGACGGTAAAGAGCAACAGAGCCGCGAGGATGGTGACAGCGGAGATGGCGTTGGTCATGGACATCAAGGGTGTATGCAGCATAGAGGGGATGCGACAGATAAGCAGATACCCGATCAGGAACGCCC
>CAZMVS010000422.1:0-3129 GCA_964569525.1 uncultured Planctomycetales bacterium | reverse complement strand
TGGGAAAGCTGTTTTACTTTGTTCGGGACGACGTCTGTTTCGGCTTCCCCAGAGACGGGGACCTGGTGAAGGCGTTCCGATACCATCCGGCTCGGGATGGGACAGTGCAACACCAAAGGGGCGCTCCTCCTTGCCTTGTGCAGGGTCGTTGGCATCCCCGCCCGCATCCATTTCTCCCTCATCAAGAAGGAAATACAGAGGGGCCTGTTTACGGGGATCGGCTACCTGCTGATGCCCCCCTTGATCTCCCATAGCTGGCTTGAGGTGGAAATAGACGGCAAGTGGCGCAGGCTGGATTCATATATCAATGATGAGGTCTTTTTCACCGCAGCCAAACTGACCCTCAAAGAAAAGGGATGGGACACGGGATATTCCATTTCCTGCGCCAGCGGCGAGTGCAGTGCCGATTTCCATATTGACGATGAAAGATTCGTTCAGATGGGTGCCGTTGTTGCCGACCACGGTGTCTGGAATGATCCTTCAGACTACTACAGGACTGAACATTACCAGAACCGGCCCAATTTCATGAAACTTATCCTTTACAGGCTCATGATCAAGAGGGTCAACGCCAGAGTGGCGCGCATACGATCACGCTCATGCGTAGAACATCTTGATGCTGATAGTGGAAAATAGGCGGTGTATTCCAATTTGAAGACAGGGCGATCAAAGCCGACGCTAATCATCCATGCTCCGCTCCCTGTATATGGCCAGGTCCCTCTTGTTGATCTCCTTTGGCGGCGCCAGCCGGTAATGCTTCTCTCGCGAAATAACGATTTGTTCGGCAGCTTCCTCGAATTCGAAAAGGACAATCAAGTCATCCAGCATAAACTGCGCGGCGATTGGTCGGCAAATCAGGTTCGGAAACTTATGCCTGCACAAGGCCGCGTCCTGCTCGATTTGGACCACGTTAAGCCGATCGCTCTTGCCCTTGGCCTGTACAGGAAAAACATAATGCGCCCCACGCCTGTCAACGCCGATGTAGACTTCGTCTGTCTCGACCTGCCCGAGTGTTGGTACAGCGGTGCGAAGGTGACTTTGCAATGGATAACACGTGACCCGAGTGAAAATGTCTATGAGCCGGTTGTAACGCAGCCTGGCTAACAGGGCTTGCTCATCATTCAGGGCATACATGGTGATGACGCCCGGAGTGGCATCGGGGATCTTGATCTCAGCCATGCCTTTGGTCGGCTCGATACTTGCGAGGCTTGCAGCTACAAAACGGTACCTGCCCCGGCCGGCTGGCCGGATGATCCATTCCTTGCCATCAGGAGCACGCTTCTGAACAGAATCGGGCAGCGCGACGCGGTACCGAAAGCTGTAGATCACATCGCCAATATTCTTAGGCAGCTTGATATCCAGTTCTGTTGCGACGTTCTCAATATCGGCGCGGCTGAAAAGAACCTCCTGCTCGCCCTTTTTGTGAGCTCCCATGAAGATACGTTCGATGATCTGCGTATATCGATTGGGTTCAGCCATCGTTTTTGTCCCTCTCCCCAGATCTACGCCTAACCCGGCCACCGCAACACAACCACTTCTTCACGCAGTTGCTCTTTTGTCGCCGTCGCCAGCCGTGTCCGAAAAAGATCGATCCTCACTGGTTCATAACCCAAAGACTCGGCGATGTCAGCGAGAATCCGCCCTGTTCGGATCATTACCCGCAGGTAGGAAGCCTGATCTCCGACAACATAGGCCAACATGGCCCCCGGCTTCAAAACCCGCTTGAGGGTTGCGAAGTGTCGCGCCATACCGCCGAAATAAAGCTTCGTAACTCGGTGATACTGTCGCTCAAAACCCGAGGTCTTGCCGAGTGCCTGGCGACGGTTCTCAATCTCACGGGCAATACGTTCGACTTCCGGATGTCCCTTTACAAATTCATCATCGTCATCGGCTTTGTATACGCTCCGGGTGTTCGAGCGCACCAGCGCCTTCTTGAGTGTCCTAAGCTCCGCTATGTTTCGGGCAAAGCCCAGAAGGACCGTCTCTAATCGCATGGTCCGCGAATAGTCCTTTTCATTCGGATAGGGCGGAGAGGTAATCACCGCATCGACGGAGTGAGGCTTGAGCATCTCTGAGAGCTGACGGGCATCGCCGAGCAACACCTGAGCCGTCGCGCTTTCTTGAGGGGGTAAGGCCCTTAGATCTTGAACGATAGTATTGACTTGATGGAGCCACGGACTAATGACAGGCGCGTCATCTTTAATTCTGCGGACGCCGACTTCAGGACCGAAGTGGAGGTTGCTGATGTCATTGACTAACGCATTGGCCAAGGCCAACCGCTCATGATCATAAAAATGAACATTTTTTTCCTCCTCCATCACCTCCATCAGTACCAGGACCTTATGTAGCGGCAAGGGACTGATTGAATGCTTGAGCAGTATTCTTTCAGCCTCCGGTGGCAACTTGCGGAGTCCATTCGTTGATTTCGGTGGATGAGCAAAGAAAAGGATGTCCTGGATTCCGCCAGCTTCAAGACGCACGAGCGCCTTTTCCGCCACAAGTTGCGCATGTTCTGCCAGTCCATCTGGCGACGGAGTCCAATTCGTCTTAACTTGGCTGGCAAAGTGAGCCATCGGCAAGGCTTCGACGCCGATGCTCGAACACCCATGCTTCTTGCTCTCGACAACCGTTGTCCCTGTTCCGCAGAAGGGATCCAAAACCAGCGCATCATGCCCAATTGCGAATTCCTGCAGGTAATCTCTAACAAGATGTGGAGGAAATGAGAGCACGAATCGGTACCAGCGGTGGGCTGCGTTGTCCTCTTCAAACAGCTTGTTGGCGACGCTGTTGGCGTACACACCAATAGGCTCCCTCACAGTGGTTTGGATTTCCATGGACATGTTAATCGATCCGGATGCCTTGTTCTTTGGCTCCGGCTCCCCATCCAGCGTGCTGCAAGCTGGGCCGCTGCTGTCATTCCGGTAGCGGCTGGAATGAGTTAACGTTGTGCGCCGTAATGACAAAAGGGCGAGGTTGAGATAACTTCAGAAAAGGCCATTTTTTAAATGATCTATAAACCATAACAGCTTGGGGGTCAAGCGAAACTTGACCACCCTGGAATTCCGATATAAGGATTAAACGAGAAACGGTGTTGCCGAAAGAAATCCGGACAGCCCGAATCAGAGATTTTCA
>CAZMVS010000421.1:0-4775 GCA_964569525.1 uncultured Planctomycetales bacterium | reverse complement strand
TCGGCGGGTAGGTGAACTCTCCAATGTTATTCATTTTGCCGTAGCGGACGGCCATTTTGGGATATTGGGGGCGTTCCTGGTTGCCGTTGTTTTGTGCTTCTGGCTGATCTATATGCTCGTTGTCGTTGTTCATAAATTTTCTCTTTACAGAAATCCTTGCCGCCCAAATATTTTATGCGACTTTAAGACTATAGCCTTGTACCGGGCAACACCTACGATGCCGGTTTGCTCTTTTTGGGCCAGCAGGCGGCGAGACCGGGTATTTCCCGTGCCGATTTCTTCCCATATTAATATAGACCGCTGCAAGTTCCAATAACAACGGATGCTGAAATGCTTTTATGAAAATACGGGAGCCACTCAAAAAGGCTGGTCAGGCCGGATTTGGCGGATTATTGGCGTGTGCAGGAGCAATCGTGAGGTGCTCCCGGGGATTCAGCGATCGGGGCGTTTCAGCAGGATCGGCTTTTGGAGCGATTGTCCGCCGGCGAGGCTGTCGAAGGGTAGGAAACCGGGGAGTTCGCCGGGCCAATCCCGTCTGACGGTCAGTTTGACGGTTCCTTTCCATTCGGCTCCGGTTTGGCTGGATAGGTGGATATCGCCCTCCAAATACTGGGCTACTTGCCGGGCATCGACCACCGGCGAGGTGGCTGCACACCAATGCTCGACAGGGATGGTAAATTCGCCATTTTGGTTAGAGCGAAATTCCCGGCCGTGAATCAAAAGATAGAACATGGTTCCGTATTGTTGCATTTCGATCTGGAAGGGGGAGACTGATTCGTTGACCTGTATCACGAAGGTGCCGGCTAACAACGGCCAGGTGCGGCAATATTCGTTGAGCACGACGGTTTTGTCTTCAAGGGGCATGGCTTCGGCCAATTGTTTTTGCAGTTCCTGGTCGGCCAAGTCAAAGAGCATGGCCAGGGCGTCGGCGGCGGCGCTGCGGACCTTGGGGTCTTCGCGAATGCTGAATTGCAAGAGGCGTTTGGGGCCGATGGCGTTGAGAACTTGTTGGCGTATTTTCGGGCCGTATTTTTCCCGCAGGCCGTTGACGAGAACGTCCAGCCGGTCGAAATGTCCACAGCCGATCAGGATGATGGCAGCCTGGCGGACACTTTGATTTTCGGCGGAAAGCTTTTTAATGGCGTGAGGCAAGTTGTTATCCGTAACTGTGCCGGCGTATTTTTTTGCGGCGAGATAGTGGTCGCCGTCTTTGCGCAGGTAGGCTGCTGCTTCGTAAATGGGTCGTTCGGCGAGGATGTTTTCACTGGAGGTAATGACCGACTGGGCCATCATGCTGATGATCCAGTAAATGCCGCCGCCGAAAAGTACGACTACCGCCAGCACTGCTAAGAAGCGTAAGGGAATGGCGGAGAGGATTGGTCGGTTATGATCTTCCAGTTTTGTTTTTGGCTTGTGAATGACGCCGGTGACCTGGTTGACGCCGCAGGATGGGCAGATGACCTGGTCGGCTTCCATGGGCGCTTCGCACTGGAAGCAATGTTTGAGTTCCTTTTCTTCCTTGGGCGGTTCGACGCCGATCCAGGAATCCTCGGCCAGGTCTTTCTGCTCCCATTCGAAGGGAGCCAGTTTTTCGCCGATCTGAAAGGTTTCGCCGCACCCGGAGCAGACGGCGGTGACGCCGATGGCCCGTCGCTCGGTGCGGAATCGCCGCCCGCAAGATGGACACAATACCCGGATCATGTTGGTTCCTTTCCGCCGGGGGTATCCCCACCGTTGGTCAAGAATGTACCCAAAGGGGCCATTTATTTCCAGCAGTTGATGGTAGCCGATTTATGTCGATTTTAAACCATAAATTATCCTTTTAATATACAAGAAATGCGGCGATAATAATAAAAACAGCGAAACATTTTTGTCACTATTTTGTCATTTAAATATGGGAGAACCTATCCGAATGAACGCTGATGTAGCCCCGTCAAAACGCCGGTCCTGGAAATGGAAATTGCTGTTTGTGATTCTGGGCGTAGCAGGCCTTGCGGTCGCCCTGTTACTGGTGGTTGAGATTTACGGGTGGTGGCAGTGGAAGGATGCGCTGGCGCAGGCGCGGGAGGTGGATCCGGTGCTGACATTTGAGGAAATTGAGCAACAGCGTCGGGAAGAATTGGAGGGAAAAAAGAATGCGGCGAAACTTTTCCCAGCGCTTATCGATGGGAGCGAGAAGTTAAAAAAGCTGCTCCAGGAAAACAAAGAATTCGAAAAGCTGTGTGTCATCGGCATTGGTGAACGTCCTCCCTTAGGGCATCGGCTTCCCGAAGATTATCCGGCCACCTTCGACAAATTGATACAAAAAACCCAACCGATAATGGAAACCATCAATAACTTAAAAGATTATCCGATCGCCGTTTTCCCAATAGAATCGCCTGACGACTCAACAATACTCAAGTATTTTTCTGTTCTACGTGCGGCAATCAATCTTAAGGTTGAACAAGCTCTTTGTCTTGCCACGCAGGGAAAGAACAAAGAGGCCGCTGAGCAAATCAAAGTCATATTCGGCATGAGCAAACTCCTGGAGAAATCCCCTTTTTTAATTGGACATCTGGTCGCTATTGCTATAAATAGCGTCGCATACGACACGCTGCAAAATATACTGGGGCTGCAAACGCTTGACCAAGAAACACTTCTTCAGTTTGAGGGTCAACTCAACCGAATCAACCTGCAGAACCAGACTTATCAAGCTTTCCGAGGCGAGCGAAGTATAACTGTTTATCGCAAACGAAATATTTTCAAAAAAGGATGGGGTCTTTCCACAATTTTCGCGCATGGATGGATCCTGGCGGACCTGGCTAAGTCTGTTGAATATTACAACCGGATTTTGCGGGAATTGAAAACAAGGCCGATCAACCATCAGAATATTGAAAAGATAAAAACGGAAATTAGAGAACTCAATATTTATCCACTCACACAAATCCTTTTCCCAAGGGTTTTACGGGCCATTGTATTAATTGAACGAACGGAAGGTACCTTGCGATCCACACGGACAGCCTTGGCGGCGGAGCGGTATCGGATGGACAAGGGGGTGTTTCCGGAAACGCTGGATGAGTTGGTGCCTGATTATATGGATGCAATACTGAAGGATCCTTTTGACGGGAAACCGTTGCGATATAAGAAAAAAGATGATCGAGTGATTATTTACAGTATTGGCGATGATAGAAGTGACGATGGAGGCAACGTGTACGTGTATCCCATGCCGGAGGACTTTAAAGAAACGGACTGGGGATTCGTGTTATTGAAACCGGAATATCGCAACCAGCCGGCGGTGGAGACGCAGTCGGCGAGTCGGCCGGCGACACAGCGCGTGTCAGGGAAGTAAAGATATAAGATTTCTCCCTGCAGGACCAATGCCTTACCGGCATTGGTCCTTCAGTCGAAATGACAGGTGTTGTAAAGTTTTAAGATTTCTCTTCCCGGGTAATCGGTCCCGGCTCGCCGGGAGAAATAACAAAGAGCGAATAGCACTTCGGGAAGGCGGGCAAAAATCGCCCTACCTTTAAAAACATCATGGTATAAGGAGTTCCGTCATGGCCGCTGAAAAATCGAGTAAACGAAAAGTATTGCTTTGGATTCTCGGGGTTCTCGGGGCCATCATTGTGCTGGTTCTGGGCGTTGAGCTTTATGGGTGGTGGCAGTGGAAGGATGCGCTGGCGGAGGCGCGGGAGGTGGATCCGCTGGTCACCTACCAGGAGATTGTCGGAGCCCGACCGAAAAAAGAAACGGATACGAAAAAGGCCGGGACGCTGCTTGCGGAACTTGAAGACCGGATGAGCGAAATCCGTCAACTCAAGAAGGAGGAGACGTACAAATCCTTGTGGTCGATGGGATATGCTGAATCTCTCCCCCCGCTGGGACATCGCCTCGAAGAGGCTTACGCGGCCAAGCTGGAAGAATTTTTTCAGCGTATACAACCGGCGATGGAAACAATCGACCGGCTGGGTAATTACGAAGGGGATATATTCCAGATCGATCCGTCAGAGGACGCCTACCAGGAAATCAATAACGCCTATGATCATTTTGGCGCTTTGCGGCAGGCATGTCGACTTAAAGGCGAACAGGCCCTTTATCAGACTATGAAAGGTCATACAGGCAAGGCCACCGAAAGTATTCTAATCATGTTGCGCGTCGGCCGAGTAATAGAAGATTATCCCTTTCCACTTGCCCAATATTTTTCGATTGGCATGGATAACTTAGCGGCACATTCTCTTAAGAACGCCCTGGGGCTGCAGACATTTAAGCCAAAATCTTTACGTCAATTCGAAGACGCGTTCAGTGGAATTAATTACCAGCAACGATGTTACGAGGCCTTTCGAGGGGAGCGGTCTATCGTGGCTGACATTCAACAGTTTCGTCGGGTAAAGAAAATAATCAGGCCACAATCCGAAGCATATACGAATCGTGCTTCATGGATCGGCTATCACGGATGGACGCTGGCGGACCTGGGGCAAACGATTGGATATCTCAACCGGATCATGACAGAACTGAAAGCGCGGCCGATCAATTATTCAAGACTGGAAGAGATAAACGAGCAAATGGACGAATTGACTTTGTATCCGCTTACGCGCATGACCTTGAGTCCCTATTTAAGTTCCATGGCAGTCATTTGCCGTTGTCAGGGGACGGTCAACTCAACGCGGACGGCCATGGCGTTGGAACGATACCGGCTAAGTAAGGGGCAGTTCCCGGATACGCTGGATGAACTGGTACCGGCGTACCTGGAGGAGATTCCGAAGGACCCGGCGGACGGAGCGCCACTGCGGTATACG
>CAZMVS010000420.1:0-3753 GCA_964569525.1 uncultured Planctomycetales bacterium | reverse complement strand
TTTGACCGGCTTGCCGTTGACTTTCAACAGGATATCGCCTGCTTCAATGTCGGCCTTGGCCGCCGGCCCGCGCGACTCGGTTACATAAACCGTATCCCGCCAGTCTAGCCGCAAACCCACCGACCAGCGGCGGTGTTGCTCCAGCGAGAGCATTTCCGGCAGCAGCTTGCGCAGCGAATCCACGGGAATCGCAAAGCCGATATTTTGGGCGTCACTGCGAATGGCGGTATTGATGCCGATCAGTTCGCCGAGCACGTTCAGCAGCGGCCCGCCGGAGTTACCGGGATTGATACTGGCGTCAGTCTGAATCAGGCCTTTGTAGGCAACATCCTTTTTAACGTCCAACGTTCGATCCAGGGCACTTATGATCCCTGTGGTCACCGTGTTCTCATACCCCAGCGGATTGCCGATCGCGATCGCCGTTTCTCCGATCATCAGGTCATCGCTACGACCCAGTTGGATGGCTGGAAACTGCCGCGGAGCCTTAATCTTCAGAACCGCCAGGTCATGTTCTTCGTCCACCGCAATCCGTTCCGCCTCGTATTCCGACTTGTCGGCGAAAATCACCTTCTGGGAAACCGCCCGTAATACCACGTGGGCGTTGGTCACCACGTATCCCTCGGGATGAATGACGAATCCGCTGCCCAGGCTGGTGTACTTGTGCTGGCGGCGGCGGAAAGGAGCGGAATCGAAAAAATAATCAAACATTCTGCCACGATTCGTCCGGGTCTCCACCACGTGCGTGGCCGCGATGTTCACCACCGCGTCCCGGCACTTCTCGAAAACCTCCACTACCGGTGTCCGCCGCCTGATCAGCTTAGCGGGATCAGCCCGGACCTCCGCCGACTGATATAAAACAAAAAGTAAAACTATCGCCGCTAAAGCCGAAAAATACCGTTTTATTCGCATATTTGGCTCCCTGTCATTGTCTTTAGTCACTGAATGAGTATAACAAACACAGAATTGTTTGGAATCCGGATAGTAATTTCCTCGCTCGGCCTCCGGGAACCGGAGGTTGGAACCGATTACGCATATGGAGTTTAACTGCTCATGTATCGTCCTGTTGGGAAATCCGCGAAAACCGTTTTGTTTTTTATCCTTGGTACCACGCTGGCTCTGACTACGGGGTGTAAAGCTTTCGACAAACTGTTCGAGCATTGGCACAATCCTCTTGCCGACGAAGATAACCAAACCTATTCGGTTAAGGTGGCTCAGCTTGCCACTGGTCAAACCCGCTGGCAGGGCTGGTCCGCCGTCGAGCAGACCAACGGTCTTCTAACCTTACGCCACGTGCCGGCTATCGGCGGGCGAACCATGTCCCTCGAACTGGCCGGCACCGATGCCTTTTATATCAATCCGAAACTTAAGGGCCAAACCCTGGAACTTAACAGCAAAGATACCGCCGTGCTTTTTGGCGGGCATTTCGCCGGCTTGGGGCCGCAACGTCTCTGGAACAAAAACCAACAGCCTTTTAACCCGGTAGCCGGCCCGTATAAATACTTCGTCAACGCCGAACAAAAAGATCGCCACACCGTGCGCATGGTCAGTCAGCGCGGTACTTGGCGAGGAGCTACTATTGCCATGGAACGCTCGATTTCGATGTACAAAGGCAATACCCACATCGAAATCCAGGAGCAACTGACCAATCACGGCCCCGATCCCTTGGACTGCCTTTTGTGGGATGTCACCCGCCTTGATGCGATCGATCGACAACGTGGCGAAAATATCTTGCGCCCCATGAAGATTTACACGCCGGTCAAAATGGTTGACGGTCAGAAGAAATTCCGTGCCTTGAAAGAAAGTGGCAAACTGAAGGTAAATAAGGAATTGCCCAATGACGTGCTTGAAATTCCCTATAAAGGAATGCCCATCAAGCTCGTCTCTGACGCGGACAAGCATTGGATAGCCGCCGTCGATCAACACACCGGGTGGACCTATATCAAACAGTTCGAGGGTGGTGAAACCGGTCACTATATCGATAACGAAGGCCCCATCCGGGTCACCGCTTCCGCCTACGATCCGGTCCGCGGGCGTGCCGTGGTCAATCTCGAATTGCTTACCAGTTTTGCCCGCTGTCAGCCGCAAAAAAGCATTCGGCAAAAAGCCCATTGGTATGCCACTGTCTGTAAAGGCCCCATCCTCGAGCTGACCAGAGTCGGGGCCGTCTGCCGAAAGCTCAGCCTGAAAGCCGATAAAAAATATTACGACCTGGCCGGCCGCTTCGGCGTGTTCTATCGGGGTTTTGCCCGGCTGGTAATCCTCGACCGGGACGGCGAACCGGTCTTTACCGGACCGACCATGCCCATCGACCCGCGCGAGGAATTTATCGTCTCCGCCGCCTTACCCGCCGATGACGACGCGGACACCATCGTGCTCAAAATATACGACCATAATAACGAGTACGTGGATAACCTGGCTGAGGTGCGGGTACCTCGATATGAGTGAAGCTTGGCGGCGAATCTGCCGACCTAATGAGGTAACATGACCAACGATGCCCCAGCTCCCAATCTGAAAAAAGAGCCCTGGTGGATCACCCGCCTGGCCGACAAACGCCCGGATATCATTCTGGTCGCCCCGTTCATGGTGTACTTGTTGTTGCTTGGACTGAACGACCTGGTCCCTGAAAGCTACATGCCTGTTCCCATTATCATCCGCGGCATCGGCGGCATCGTCGTGTTCTGGTTGCTCCGCCGCCATATGCCTTCCCTCGGCCGGGCGTATTGGGGTACCGCCCTCATCGCCGGTGTCCTTGTCGCCGCCGGCTGGGTGGGCGGCCAATACTTGTTTAACCAAATCCAAATAGGAAGTTTCAACTTTGGTGATCGGCTGTTTTTATTCCCCGGCACGATCGACGCTTCCGACCCCCGTGCCGATATCGGAGCTTTTTCCTGGTACGCCCAGGCCACCACCCGCATCACCGTGGCCTGCATCACCGTGCCCCTCGTCGAGGAAATCTTCTGGCGCGGCTTCATGCTCCGGGCCCTGATCGACTGGGACCGCTTCGACAAAATCCCCCTGGGCACCTTTACCTGGTTCTCCTTTGTCGGCACCGCCTTGCTGTCCACCCTCCAACACCCCGACAACTGGGCCATCAGTATCTTCTGCTGGTTCGCCTACAACGGCCTGTTCTACTGGCGAAAAAGCCTGCTATTCCTGATGATCACCCATGGTGTGACCAACCTGGCCCTGTATATCTACGTCATTGCCGCCGAGGATTGGCTGTTCTGGTAAACGAAAAACAACGGCGCAAAAAATAACCCGCCCAGCCTTGGACGGGTTTTTCTCAATATCTATCGTTTGACGTTTTTATGAGAGGGGCCTGTGTTAAAACTCCCGCGGCAGCACTACTTTTTCCCCTGCCGTATTCGCTTCCCGGGCCAACGCATACGCCTGGTTATACTGTTCCGCGACCACGTCCCAACTCACCACTTCGTCGAGATATTTTTCCAGGTTGGTCCCCAACTCCATGCGTAATTGTTCGTCGCAGGCTAATCGAATAACCTGCTCGTGCAACATCTGCTTATTGGTGAACAGCAATCCGCCGTTGCTCTCCAGCGTCTGGGCGGTCAAGCCCTCCATCGGCGCCGTTGTTACGTACGGCTTGTTCAAAGCGATAATCCGGGCCAAAGTTCCTGACTGCGTCTCATCCGTACTGGGCAAAACAATAAAGTCGCACAAGGCCATCATCTTGTAATAGTTATCCCCCCGTGGAATAAACTCGTAGTAGTGGGCCAAGCCCATCTTCGCTAGCCG
>CAZMVS010000419.1:0-5789 GCA_964569525.1 uncultured Planctomycetales bacterium | reverse complement strand
CCGCCGATGGTAAGAAAGTAATTGATCAATTCACCAAGTTATCCCAAGTGACCGATATTCGCGCCGCCGGCAAAACCAAGGGCTCCGTATTGGTCCCTGAACCCCGCGGCGGAGAATTGCAAATCGACCTGCGCGTTATTCCCCGAGAATCCTTCGGAGCCGCCATGCAATATTTCACCGGTTCCAAGCAACATAACGTGCGCTTGCGTGAATTGGCGGTGAAACGAGGGTGGCGGTTGAATGAATACGGCCTGTTCGAAGGCGAAAAATCACTGGCCGGCGCAAAAGAAACGGATATCTACAAGAAGCTCGGCCTGAAGTATATACCTCCTGAATTGCGTGAAGATCGCGGGGAGGTGGAATGTAAAGGCGACTTGCCCGATTTGTTGGATTTCGACGATCTGCAGGGTGATCTGCACGTACATAGCCAGGCCAGCGATGGACGCAACACGCTGGAACAATTAGCCGACGCCGCCCGGCAACGAGGCTACAAGTATCTTGCCGTAACCGATCATTCCAAAAGCTCCGCTATCGCCAACGGCCTGTCAACCGAACGATTATTGGAGCACATTGAACATATCCACGCAGCCAATAAAAAACTCAAAAACATGACCCTCCTCGCCGGTACCGAGGTCGATATTCTTTCCGACGGCTCACTGGACTATCCGGATAAAGTGTTGGCTAAGTTGGACTGGGTCAACGCCAGCATCCATGCCGGCATGCAACAAGGCCGGGATAAACTTACCGGGCGAGTTA
The DNA here is from genome assembly GCA_964569525.1 of uncultured Planctomycetales bacterium. Lineage (GTDB taxonomy): Bacteria > Planctomycetota > Phycisphaerae > UBA1845 > PWPN01 > JAAYCU01. The sequence goes on along the minus strand of CAZMVS010000419.1, from coordinate 5,033 downwards.
TCGACGCTCTGCACAATCCTTATGTTTGTGTCTTGAGTCATCCTTCCGGCCGAATGTTGGGGGAGCGCGATGCCATGGACCTGGATTGGGAACGAATTTTCCAGGTCGCCGCCGAGACCGGGACGGCTTTGGAAATCAACTCCTCTTGGCAGCGACTGGACCTGAAAGATATCCACGTCAAACAGGCCATCGAGGCCGGTTGTTGGCTGGTGATCAGTACGGACGCCCATGATACCCCACAATTCGACGAAATACGCTTCGGGATCATGACCGCCCGCCGGGGATGGGCACCTCGTCAACGGGTATTGAATACCCGGTCATTGGCGGAATTGAAAAAGTGGGTAGCTGCCAAACGAAAAGGATAACCTTGATTCTTCACCAATAAACCGGTGACCCCGTGCCTTTTGATTGACGCTTTTGTATTCCTTGAGTAGCTTCCCTCCATGGCCGCAAAATCCAGCCGAAAAAAAACGACTCCCCTGCACAAATCGATGCAGGCTATACTGCGGCGACCGCGAACCGTCCTGCTGGTAATTCTATTGTTAGGCGGTGCATTGCGGCTGGTGGGCTTGACGAAGGTGCCACCCGGCCTGAACCAGGACGAAGCCGCCAATGGCTGGAATGCCTTCTGCATGCTCCAGACGGGCAAGGATCAGTTCGGCCAGGATTGGCCTATCTTCTACACCCATGGCTTCGGGGCCAACCGCAGCACTTTGTACCTCTATACCCTCCTGCCGTTTCAAAAAGTAGGGGGGCTGAACATTTGGACGACTCGCTTGCCGTGCGCGGTCGGTGGGGTGCTGACCCTGCTTCTGCTTTATTATGTTGCCGCCCGCTGGTTCGATCGGCCGACGGCATTATTGGCCGCTTTGTTGTTGGCCTTGAATCCCTGGCATATTCAGATGTCACGTTGGGGGCATGAAGGCGGACTGACCGCGCTGCTGGTTATCATCCCAATCGCCGCGATGGCCTGGGCTCGCTTGCCTTTCATTGAATCAAACAAAGAAACGCCACGACCGCTCCGCGCCCTGTTGGCAGGTGGTTTGCTGGGTGTCTGTTGTTACGGCTATCCCGCCGCTCGATTGTTTATCCCCGCCTTTTTTATCGCCGGTGCCTTGGTGACCTTGCCTCATTGGTGGAAGCTGCCCAAGCTTCGCAGGGGATTGCTGTCACTGGTTCTTTTCTTGTCCGTCTTCGCGATAACCTTCGGGCCGTTGCTCTGGAAACATCTGACCGATCCTGCCATCAATAAACGTGGCGAAACAACCTGGATTTGGCAGCCGGACGATCCTGCCATGACCCGGGTGGGCAAGGTTTTAACCAACTACCGCCTGCATTTCAGCCTCCATTTCCTGTTCCTTCGCGGCGATTATGCTATCGATCAGTCCCCGCCCGGGCAGGGACAACTGCATTGGTACGTGCTTCCCTTCTTGCTGGTCGGTATCGCCGTGGCCATCCGCCATTACCGTTCGTCAATACCCGCCCGCTTGCTGCTTGTTTGGCTACTGTTGTATCCCCTCGGGGATTGTTTTAACCGCCATGCCCCGGGAAACGCCGCCATCAGCCTTCATGCCATGCGCAGTTTGCCGGGCGCCGGTGCTTTCATGTTGCTCGCCGGTCTGGGTATCGTTGCATCGGCCAAGTGGTTCTACTTACATTTTCGTGAGTACGCCCGCTTGGCCTTGTTTACCACGCTCGCTATCGTCTTGTGTATCAATGGTTTTTATTTGAAAAACTTTTTCTGTGATTACCCCAGGCAATCCCGCATTTACGATTTGTTCCATTCCGATCTTGTTCAAGCTTGCCAGTGGCTTCAACCCCGCCTCGATGAATACGATGCCGTCATATGCACCACGAGCGATCTCAATCAGCCATACATGATTACCCTCGTTACCTTGGGCTACGATCCTCAGCGGTGGTTCAATGAACCTAGATATTATTTCCAACGTGGCCATTGGGACTATTGCAGCCGATACGGAAAAATGTATTTCATGTATCCCGGACACCCGCCGAAAGGATTGGAGGAACTGAAAAACAACGGCCGGGAAGATAACGTGCTCTACGTCCTTCGCCCTTGGGAAGTCGCAAAGTCCGCCGAGCCTTTCAAACAGATCCATCGACCCAACGGAACCGTGGCCCTCTCTTTGGTCCGCGGCAAATTATAATTGCACTTTTCGCGCATTTCCGAAGTTAAATTTTTCGTCATGTATGAATCGCCCTTTATCGGGGGCGATTATGAACGAAACCACCGACCGACTATAATGAACTGATATGGCTGGCGACAAGAAAAACAACAAAAGGTCCGCCGACGCGAAGGCCGCCAAAAAGCAGCAAAATCAGGATAATTCCCTGTTCAATACTATCCGCCATCTGCCCAAAACTCCCGGCGTGTACCTGTTCAAGGACAACAAGGGTAAGGTTCTCTACGTCGGAAAGGCCAAGGATCTCCGCAGTAGAGTCAGCAGCTATTTCCAGAACTCCGCCGACCTGTTGCAAAGTCGCGGCCCCGAAATCGTCCGTATGGTCGGCATGGTGACCGATATCGACTTCCTCGATTGCGAAACCGAAGTCGATGCCATGCTAAAGGAAAACCGCCTTATCAAGGACATTCAGCCGCCGTTCAACGAACGCCTCCGCGACGACAAAACGTTTCCCTATCTGGAAATCACCACCTCTGATGATTTTCCCGCCGTTTATGTGACCCGCGAACCCCGCCTCAAGGGCAGCAAACTCTACGGCCCGTTTACCAGCCCCGCCGGTCTGCGCGAGGCAGTCAACGCCATGCAAAAAGTTTTCAAATTCCGCACTTGCGAACTCGATATCCGGGAAGACGATGAGAACCGGCGGCACTTTCGACCATGCCTCCTGCATGCCATTAATCAGTGCTCGGCTCCTTGTGCTGCCCTCGTCTCCCGCGAAGATTATCGCAAGGACATCGATCGACTCAAAAAATTTCTCGCTTCCAAACGCAGTGTCGTTCTTCGCCAGTTAAAAAAAGAAATGGAAGAGGCCTCACAAAACCAACACTATGAACAGGCTGCCCGCCTCCGCGACGAAATTACCGCCCTCGAAGCCCTCAGTATGCACGGCGATCCGAAAAGCGACGTCCAGCCCGAGGTCTTCTACGTCGATCCCGAAGAAGGACTCAACAAGCTCGGCGAAATCCTCGGCTTGGAACATAGCCCCCGCACCATCGAGGGCATCGACATCGCCAACCTTCAGGGCGGCGAATCCTGCGGCTCACTGGTCTGCTTCATCGACGGCAAACCATTCAAGAGCAGCTACCGCCGGTTCCGCATCAAATCCGTGGAAGGCATCGATGATTACGCCATGATCCGCGAAGTGGTTATGCGCCGCTACCGTTTGGCCGCCGACGGTGAAGCCCTTTACCCCGATATCATCCTCATCGACGGCGGTCTCGGCCAACTCCATGCCGCCTTGTCCGCCTTCGACGATATGGACATCCATCCTCCCATGGTTATCTCCCTGGCCAAGCGGGAAGAGGAAATTTACATCCAGGCCGAGTCCAGTCCTATCCGCCTCCAGCGGAACAACCCTGCCCTGCGCATCCTCCAGCAGGTTCGCGACGAGGCCCATCGCTTCGCCCAACATTACCACCACATCCTCCGCAGAAAACGTATTTTCGACGAAGATGTCGCCGCCGGCCGACGCCCGCCACCCCAAAAACGACAGTCCAATCGCCGAAAAAAAAATTACTGAGCCCAACCCCAATGCCACCGCCCGTTGCACCTCAAATCCGCGATGCTCACTCTTTCCCTCGCCTTGAAGGTTGATTCAAAAGCCAAAACCCACAACAATTCGGTAATTAGCCTGCGGAAATGATTGTCCCTCGTGGGCCTTTGAAGAAAATGTATGGGCGCAACGAAGCAGAATTTCTTACACTCCAAAAAGAGGTAACCAATCATGAGCGCGAAAAAGATCCTGATGATCGCCGGCGATTACGTGGAAGATTACGAAATAATGGTTCCTTTCCAGGCCCTGACCATGGTCGGCCACAAAGTCCACGTCGTTTGCCCTAATAAACGCTCCGGCGAAAAAATCCGCACCGCCATTCATGATTTCGAAGGCGATCAAACCTACAGCGAAAAGCGAGGCCATGATTTTGCCCTCAATGCCACTTTCGCCGGCACTAATCCGGATGAATTTGACGCCCTGGTCATTCCCGGAGGCCGGGCCCCCGAATACCTCCGCCTTGATGACAAGGTCTTAAAGGTCGTCCAACACTTCGCCAATACGGGCAAGCCCATCGCCGCCATCTGCCACGCCGCCCAACTGCTGGCTGCCGCCGGCGTTCTGGAAGGAAAAAAATGCAGCGCCTACCCTGCCGTTGCCCCGGAAATCAACGCTTCCGGAGGCCAATGGGTAGATATTCCCATGGATCAGGCCCACGTTGACGGCAATCTGGTCACCGCTCCCGCTTGGCCGGCTCACCCCGCCTGGCTCGCTTCTTTCTTGGAAGTACTCGGCACCCGCATCGAACTGTGAAAATTCACCAATAGCGGTACCGACTTGCCATCCAGGAGAGTAAACGCCCGCTGAGACCAGCTTCAGGAGGTAATACACAAAATAAAATATTTATCATATAGAAAATAATTACTTTGCAAAAATTTATAACCTTCGCCCCCGCCGATACTTAACACCGTTATGAAACAGTATCGGCGGGTTTTGTTTTAGCCCTTTTTTCTTGTAAAGCCTTGCAAATAATGAATTTAAGATCAAAAACCAATCCCTCGGCAAAAATTTGAATCCCTGTGCAACAATCGACCGCTTTCTGTGTCAAACATAATGAAGCCGCGACGAAGCAACCGGTTGAAAGGGGCCGCAGCCAAAGCGGGCTTGACCGGAAGCTGAGTTCACTGCCTGACAAGTTGGCCTCTTGCAAAGGAGTATTGGCCATGCCGGTGTATATAGTATGTCCGCATTGTAATTATCCCCAGATCGTCCCCCAGCACCGACGAGGCACAGGCCGTTTCTGTCGCCAATGCGGAAAGGCCTTCCTGACCTCCCGGGTC
>CAZMVS010000418.1:0-4312 GCA_964569525.1 uncultured Planctomycetales bacterium | reverse complement strand
AGAGGAGAAGCAGGTAGCAAAAGCATATTGATAAGGTTTCCGGTTTAGGGAATGAGATACATAAAAACGATGTATCAGTATTGACGAGCTGGTTATTATAGGACGGAGGTCAAAAGGCTTTTATTCAGGCGAAGGTAGATACAATTTTCTGTTGGTTCCACATTGTTAATTGCTTATAGGACTTTGGATTGTCAATAGCTCAGGCCGGTTGGGGGACGAGCTTTTCATGAGGCGGAGATAGCTCTTTTTCTGTGGCAGGTTTGTCCTTGGATAGGGTTTGCGTAACCAAACCGCTGAGTTGTTCCACTCGTTGGGACCAAGATTCGGGCCACATCAATTTGCTCCGTCGTTGGCGTGCTTCCGGATCGTTTACGGTGGAAGCCTTGTCGCAACAATCCGCGATATGTTCAACGTTATCCGCCAGCCAAACCGAGCGGGGGATTTGCCTTACGGCGGGCAGGGAAGTACTGACGACGGGCAAGCCGGCGGCCAAGTATTCGTACAACTTAATGGGATTGGCGTTGATGGTTACCGGTATTTTGCGGAAGGGGATCAGGCCGACGTCAAAAGCGCGCAGGTATCGTGGCAGATCGGCATAGGGGCGCTCGCCGAGCCAATGAATGTTCCTCAAGCCGGCACACGGTCCCAGTGGTACGTCGCGCGGGCCGATCATGACGATGGAGGCATCAGGTCGGAGGCGAGCCAGGCCGGCGATCAGTTCGCGGTCCATCCATTCCCCGATTATGCCTACGAAGCCGTAAATGGGGCGAGGAAGGGCCGCCAGTTCCACGGGGATGGGCAGATTTTTTTGCAGGGCTTGTGCGAAGTGCTGATGGTTCACTCCATGCTGAATAAAATGGACGTTCGAATGTTGTTGCCGCTTGGTTTCATACAAAGGCGGAGATGTTGCAACTACGACATGGCTGCGGTCGATCAATTCCCGTTCTCGTTTTTCGATTAAGGTCCGATTATAGCCGGGAAATTCCGCAAAGGCGTCCACGCAGTAGTAGAGGACGATTTCTTCGTTGAAGCTGCCGACAAAATCACTGACGTCGGGGGCAAAGCTCCAGATTTGGACGGGGTAATCAGGTAATTGATCCAATACTTTTCGGATGGCATGGCGGACCGTCAACCGGTTTACCGCACGGGCGATCGGTGATGCGGGGTCGGGAATCTGTGTTGGAGTTAGCACCGTTATGTTTGAAGTGGCGGAACGAGGTCCCTGACGGATTTGCCACAGTTTGGATACTATAAGCCGAAAGTCGGCCAGGCGGAGTCGTGGCCTGCGGGAAGCATGCCAATTGATCCAGATGATATTATTTTTTTCCGCCAAACGGCGCATAACATGATGCTTACTGGTTGGAGGGCAGTTCCAGCCACTGGCAAAACAAATGATGTTGCGTTTCTCGATCAAAGTGTTCCTCCCATAACAACTTGGCTGGAAGGCTCGGTAGATGGTTGCCTTTTTCTCATGCCACAAAGGATGTTTCGTCGGTCAACAGCACCGGATGTTGAATTTTGTAATATCGGTAGGTGGTTTCTAATGCCGAGTAAGATTTCCAATTGGTGCAAGCTTTTTTCCGGGTTGTATTGTCGTCGAATAAAGTCCCTTCCCGCAGCTGCGAGGGAAATGGCGCGTTGATCGTCGGTGAGCAATTGGGAGACCGCGTTGGCAAATTCCGCCGGTGATTCGGCGATGCATAATTCATTGCCCTGCAAACCGGTAATGCCCTCTGCCACACAAGGGGTGACTACGCAGGGGACGCCGGCCGCCATGGCGGTCAGGACTTTGATTTGTACTCCGCGGGCCAGACGCAAAGGGGCGACGCTTAAGCGCATGCGTTGGAGGTAGGTATTGATATCGGGCACAGCGCCGGTGACGCGTACGGAATGGCCATCGTCCAGGCGACGGATGAATCTTGTGGGGGATCGGCCGACGATCCACCATTGGGCATTTTCGTGAGATCGTTGTATCAGCGGCCAAATGTCCTGGTGAAACCAGCGGGCGGCATCGATGTTTGGGCCGTAATCCATGGCCCCGATGAAGCCGACGATCGGCTCGGCGGGCATTTGTTTCGTTGCCGTTTTTTGCTCATCGATATCCAGGTTGACATCCGGGAAAGAGATTCCATCGATAATATGAATACGCCGTTTTAACTCGGGATCTTTTACTAGTTGAGCTTCCCGTTGGCTGATCAGGACGGTGGCGTCGAAGGCGGCCAGCCATTGGGTTTCCTGCCGGACGAGGCGGTTAGCTTCGAGGCCGTAAATAAATTTCATGGGACTTCTGGTATGTTCGGCCAGCTCCGCCCATTTGTGACTGTCCAGATCGTCCATGTCCAACACGTGTCGATTGGCGGGGACCTGCAAGGCAAGAGGAGCCATACTGGAGGAGAAGGCCAACACGGCATCGAAACCGATTTGTTTCGACCATTGCATAACTTGGCGTTTAAGTTGTTGGGAAGCAAAGTAGCTTTCAGTAGCTGTTCGGCCAATGAGCAGGCCGGTCAGAGCCCGTCCCGCAGCGGAAGTTCTGTTTAGTGGAATCGCCTGTACCGTGCGGCAGATGGAGCGTAATTGGTTAAGCGAGCACCGGACTTCAGTGCCTTTTTGGCCACGGGGTGTTTCATCTAGAAAACCGGCGCACCATACCTGGTGGCGTTGGGCCAGGTATTGGATCTGCGTATGGATGCGCAGTTTGGCTCCACGGTTTGGAGGGCAAGGCAGTCGATGGGCGAGAAAAAGGATTTTCATAGGGTAACGAGACGTATCTATTATTTGTTACTTTCTTTCTTATCTTTTCGAATCAAATTCTTTTCCGTGAGTGCTGTGTATCAGTCAGCATTCCTGGTTTTTGCTTCAAACAGCTTAGCCGGGAATCGATTTAGCCAGCCAGGCGCCCAGCGGCCGGGTGACCGCTAGAGGTAGTTTCGGCCAAACCCTTCGGGCCAGGGCTAAACGGGGATTGCTCGGTTGTAGATTCGGAGCACGTCCGCCACGAGGAACGTAATATTGATAGTGCAAGGGTGTCGGCTCAAACCCTTGGAAGCGCTTGAAATTAAAGGCTCCTGTATTGTCGATTCGCGAGCGGCCGAAATCGAAAGCCTTACATCCCAGGCGCACCCCTTCTTCCATGGCGGCGAGATACATGAAATTATTGGGATGGTATTTTTCAAATCGGCGATCGCATCCGGCGAAATAAGGCATCAAGGTATCTTGGTAGATAAAGCTTACCAAGCCCGCTATGGGTTGATTGCGATGCCAGACGAGTTGCACCAAATGACGAGGTTTGTCTGTGTGTTGTGAAGCGTTTTCGGTTCGGTTTACCAAGGAGCGAAAGAAGCTGGTGGGATAATTGATGGATCCCAGCCGGTGCATGCTTTGGCTATAGAGCGACCAGGTTTTTTCCAGGTGTTCGTCGTGGAATGTTGCGGTCAAGCCGTAACGGTTACGGGCTTGCCGGGCTGCCGCCCGGGCCTTACGGGGCATGTCCGGTAAGATTTTTTCGGGATCATCGGGCAAATGTTTGCGAAAGGTCACATAGCGGCGAACCACGGGAAGTTCAGGCCATTGTGGTTCCATGGAGCGAATGTCGATCCATTCGGCCTTGAGGCGGTCGGCCAGATTTTGAGCATAGTTCAGCAAGGAATGGCGTGTTTCTTCGTCGTCGGCGAGTGCGCCTCCATAAATTGCGTAGGGCACACTAACGAGCAGGCAGCCGGCCAAACGACTTTGGACTTGGGTGAGGGGGAAAACTCCTACCAGTTTTTGGTCACGCCAAGCAGTAAGGTATCGTTGACGGTGACCGAAGGTTTCCTCCACAGCGTCTGCCCAAGTGAGGGTATGAAAAAAGGTTCCATGGGGATGCCGGGTCACATAAGCTTCCCAAGCATCTTTCGCATGTTCCTCCAATCGTGTTACATTAACAGCCATACCTTCCCCTTCAGCGGTGGACTTTCAGCCCAACGAGAGATTATCAAAAACCGCCATCTTGTCTAATTCGCCGACCAAGAGACTACCGACAATGGGAATATTGTTGGATTTCAGAGAATAAACGCTTTGCTGTACGGCCGGCTCGGGCGTAGAGTTCATTCGCACTACCATAATCACACCATTACAGAGGGGACCTATGAGGCCGATGTCCGCCACCGCATTGATTGGAGGCGTATCTACCAGAGTGTAATGGAATAATTCCCTGAGTTGGCGGATAAAGCCTGAGGCTCTTCCGTTGGTGAGCAGTTCTGTAGGGCTGGAGTCACCAACCGTTCCGGTGGGTATCAAGTACAGGTTAGAGCGAACCGCGGACAGGCAT
>CAZMVS010000417.1:0-4001 GCA_964569525.1 uncultured Planctomycetales bacterium | reverse complement strand
ACGGGCAATAATGTTTATGTCCGTAGCGGAGCCAATCGGAACTACTACCCGGTCACCAAGTTGAATCGTGGAGACAAGGTGACGGTGGTCGGCGAAGAGTTCGGATGGATGAAGATCATTCCGCCGGAGGGTAGTTTCAGCCTGGTGGATAAGACCTACGTGGATCGTGTGAATGACAACACGGGTGTGCTGAACGGCAACGTGTATGTGCGCACGGGCAGCCGACTGAGTGACCGGATCTACGTTCGCCAGGTAAAGTTACCCAAAGGCAGCAAGGTTCAGATTGTCGGTGAAACGGAGAATGGCGGTCATTACAAGATTGTTCCTCCGCAAGGGGCGTACGTGTGGATGCACGGCGATTTCGTGAAATTGACCGGTGAAAAGGGGCGAGCAAAAAGTGGTCGGCAAGGTCCGGCCTTGGAACCCGTTCAAGCCGATGATCTGGATTTGTCGTCGTTGAAGAAGAAAAGTACGACCCACCCGGCGGAGGCCAAGAATTCGCCGGCTCCCAAGCATGGAGTGCCGAAGGTTAAGGCAGGTGATTTGCAGTTACAGATCAACGCCATTGAGGCGGAAATTGCCACCGAGTTCAACAAGCCGTTGATCGATCGCCAATTCGGCCCGATTATCAACAAGCTCAAACCAATGGCTGCACAGAAGGAAGACGCGGTCGCCCAGGTTTACGGCAAGACCCGTATCCAGCAGATGGAGACGCAGATGGAACTGGCGGCTGCCGTCCAGGAGATGCGCGAGTTGCGCAACAAGGCCATTACCGAGGCGGATAAATACGCTCGTCAGCGGGAGAAGATCAAGGCCCGAACGGCGGTCAGGCCGGATGAAATTCTGGTCAAAGGGCGGATTACGGTGAGCGGCATTTACGATAATCGCTGGCGGGTGATCGATCCGGAAAACAATCGTACGCTGGCTTATATTGAGGTTACCCAGGATAGCGATATTGATCCGGTGGACTATTACGGAAGGTCCGTGGGAATCAAGGCGACCAATCGGCGTTTGCTGGAAGGCACGGTTCAGCCGATTCCTATTTATACGGTGTCGGAGATTGTGGAGCTTGAAGAGCAGAAGAAGCCGGAGCCGTTTTCGCCGACTCCCAACGTGAGCGTGGCGACATCGCCGGCTTCTCAACCGGCGGCAACGACGCAGCCGGCGGGCGGCAAGTAAGAGAAACAAGCTGCGGTCAGCGGCAGTTGCGTTTCAGCCGATGTGACATGATCTTCCCACAGGTCTTATTATGTGTGCACAGGGCGGTAAGTTCTAATTACAACCCAGGAGAATTAAGGTGCATCGAGGTTTAATGAAAAGGCGTTGGTATCGGGGTATAGTTCTGGCAGTTTTGACCGGCGGCTTGGTTTTTCAGGCCAGTTGTACGGAGATTTGCGCTGATATCACCATGGGGTTGGCCACTTCGATCAGTAACCAGTACATCGGCAACGTGATCGATGATTACCTTGGCCTGGGCGGCGGCTTTGATTTCGGCGGGTTCATGTAATTAGTGTACACGCATTCTCGATGTCCGGTCTGGAAACAGGACCAAGGCAGTTCTAAATCACTTCAAAAACGATAGTTACGGCATTTCTGCTTATCGCTGGTACGAATCCTTATACACCCATTCCGATAAAAACGTTTTTCTCGCAAATCGCTTTTTTGTAAGCGTTTTTCTTGTAGCATACTTCCATGTAACTGTTATTCCCGCTTGGTAACTGGATTTCTTGCCCCTTCGTCAGCGAGGCCATTTCGTTCGGCGGAATGCGGCATGGTGGGTGAAGAGATGTCCGTGAAGCATAACGGACGGGCTCGATCTTTCTGAATTCGGTGGATAGATTACGGCGAACTTGCTGATAAGTACGGTAATTTTTATCCGGGTAAGTTATGGCGAACGACGAGAAGAAACAGCAGAGCAGGAGCATTTATAAGAAACGCGGCGGCATGCTGCGCACACGCGATGCCATTCGACTGGGAATCCACCCCCGGACGTTGTACGCCATGCGCGACGCTGGCGAGCTGCAGCAGGTTCGTTGAGGCTACTTCCGACTGGCCGACCTCCCCGAGCTGGGCAATCCGGACTTGGTGGCGGCTGCTCTGGCTGTGCGCGCGCGGCGCTATGGCGGACATGCGATACTTGTCGCTGGACCTAGCCTTGGATATCTACATTGACCCGGTGTTGCTCGACGTCGGCGTTGTGGTCGATGCACTTCCGGTTTTTGGCGTTACTATCATCCCTTCATGAATAGCTATGCATGAACCCTCTTGGATGGACTCTAAAGGGATACCATGATACCTTCCAAGTCTGGTTTTCCAAGGAGCACACAAATATGGGAGCCGAAGGAACGGTTTGAGGTGTCTGATCAAGAAGCGGGGCAGGTGGTTAGGAGTCCTGGTACTTCCCTGTATGATTGCGGAGACGAGCATGGCCATTCTTGACATAGATATGGATTTTTTCCTGAATTGCCGTCCACATCATCCCGCCGCCAAGGGGGAACGCCTGCCAAGCGACGAGTACTATCCCTGGTCGCCCGACAAGGTTCGAGACTTCCTGAAAACTCGCTGCAAATTGAACCAGCGTTGTGGCATCCCAGGTCTCCTGTTCTTGCGCCACGACAAAGTGTACTACGAGCTAAGGTCCAAGTGTTGTGGATCCGTCAAGGTTTATCACGTGGATGCACATGCTGACCTTGGAATGCCGTCAATTTGTGCCCCGAGTTACCTATGCCACGTATGCACGGAGTTGCTCCATGATGAGCCCGAGTGCCAAAATAGTGTCTTCTTAGGCAACGTTGACGAGGGAAGTTGGCTCCTATACGCAGTAGCCCAGGGATGGGTCAACGAGCTTGTCTATGTTCATCATGAGGCTGAACGTGGGAATGACTACCCAATACAACTTGATAAATGGAAACGCGAAGCCAGCCCGGGACAGAGCTGCCTATTGAGGCTCCCCCGCTTGACGAAGGAGGAGTACAAAAACGAGTCTTGGGGAGTGGCTCCGGACTACGTGGTGAAGATCCCCTTTGTGGTTATGCCTAGTAATCAGTTTGTGGCGGAAAACGACATAAGCGAGACGTTTATCACTCAGTCACCCGAGTACACTCCACAGGAATCGGATACGCTTTTGAGCGTTTTTGAGGAGTTTATAGATATCAAGGACATGAGATTGTCTTCCTCCTGAGAGGCCGAATCCTTGCACGAAAGCTTGCACGTGGTTTTGGGAGTTTGTACCAATCCTTGTACAGATTGCGGGATGGGGGAGGTTATATCCGGCATATGTTGGCAAAATACTTCGATTGACTGGCGGTCACGATGTCGGAGCAGAGAGGCTTAACGCTTTGAAAATACGCAAGATAGAAGCCTCCTGAGGACTGAGGTTACTGGGAGGCTTTTCATTCGCCAAAGCGGGCTAAGGGAAACGGTCCCTCGACGTCAAACTTGGAAGGCTGATTTTTGCCGGTTCAGCCTGCGCTTTGGCGATCAATTTCTTTTGAAATAGCACCTCAATTACAGGCCAAAAGGCTGTCATATTGGCAGTCTGTGGTTCGAGGACTTGATTTTGGCTCAAAAATCGGGGGTATGGGCGCGTGGTATGCGTTTTGCCCCTGTTAGGGTGGAACATATTACAGCCTGACAGAGGAGAGTGACTGATGCGTATGGATCAATTGACAGTAAAAGCCGCGGAGGCCTTGCAAAGTGCCCAGCAGCGTGCGGATTCGGCGGGGCATTCGCAGGTGGAACCGTTGCACCTGTTGTTGAGCCTGCTGGATACGTCGCAGGAGGGCAGCACGGTGGTGCCGGCGATTTTGGAGAAGGTTGGGGTGCAGCCGGACCGTGTGCGGCAGATCGCGGAAAGTGAGATCAGTCGTCGGCCGAAGGTTACCGGCGGCGAGGTGATGACGTCGCGCGAGCTGCAGCAGGTTCTGCAGAAAGCGGAGCAGGAAGCCGGCCAACTGAAAGATAAATACATTTCCGTGGAACACTTGTTGTTGGCGTTGGTA
>CAZMVS010000416.1:0-2102 GCA_964569525.1 uncultured Planctomycetales bacterium | reverse complement strand
GCCCATAACGTTCATGCTTACGTGCTGGGCGAACACGGGGACAGCGAAATAATGGCCTGGAGCATGACCACCGTGGGCGGCACGCCATTTGAAGAATATTGCAAAGTCTGCCCGTTAAACTGCCCCGGCGTAAACAGGGAAGAGATGGCCGGCAAGGTCCGTGATTCCGCTTATCACATTATCGAAGCCAAAGGGGCTACCAATTTCGCCGTCGGCCTGGCCTTGATTCGCATCACCACTTCGATCCTCCGCAACGAAGACAGTGTGTTGGCGGTCTCCACGCTGTTAAAAGGCGAATACGGCATCGAGAATGTCTGTCTTTCCGTTCCCGCGGTTCTGGATTGGAACGGCGTCGATCGGTGGATCTGCCCACCTCTGCCGGAAGATGAATTAAAAGGCCTCCGCGCCTCCGCTGAGGCCATCAGAAAAATCCAACACCAGATTGCGCTGACGTGAAACCGCCGCAAAGAAAAAACGTACAGGCCATCGGCCTCCATGGCGGGATCGATTCCAATTGTCATTTCTCCCAGCGAGCCGGGGTCGGCGCGCCGGGAGAGACATTTCTAACCTTCCAATCTGAAAAAATTACACGAAGTTGTAATTATATCAGACGAAGTAATCGGGATACACTCTTTGATGTGTCTTGCGCTTTTGGTATGACCGGGCCAGGTCCAGAAAGATTTCCAGGTCGCGTTCAATATCGCTGTTGGTCCCGTCGAAATAGAAAGTTCGCATGGGCACGTCTTCACAGGCGGCACTGACTGACGGGTAAACGCCTTCGCAGATAATCCCGTTCATACAAGTGAAAGGACTGATATCGATAATACCGTCCACCCCTTTTCGATAAAGGTAAATCGACTTTCCAATACTTAGCACCATCTCGCCAATACTGCCGCGGGTCGGCAGGTACGGTTCGGAAGGATCGAGCACTTCCTTGCGAATGTTGTGCGGCTCTTCGTAGCCTTTCAGGTCGTTAGCCACCGGGGCCAACAAGGCCTTTTCGTATTTGTGCTGCCAATGGGTCTTGAGCTTATGTTTGAGGTAGTCGGCGTTGAGTCGACCTTTCTCCCGCGCGGTTTTGTCATCAACGTACCAGTTAACGTACCACACCCATTCGGCGATGTCGGAGATCCAACATTCTCCGCCAAGCTGTTCCACTCGCCGGGCCAAATCCTCGTTACTGAAGGTGTTCAATCGGCAGAAGATTTCGCCCACCAGTCCGATCAACGGCCGACCTTTCTCATAATCGGCGGGCACCGCCCGAAAACGATCACGCATCCGCTCGACGGCCTCTACCATGGCAGCCAATCGCTTATTAGAGGCAAGTCCCGGCTGTTCCAACACGCGTTCAAAAACGGCAATCGAATTTTGAAAAGCCTGGTCGCTATCACCGGCGTTGCGTTCGTAGGGCCTGGTTTTCAAAAGGAATTTCTGAGCCACGTCGCCGGCCACCAATCCCAGCCACATGTCGATCAGAACTTTGGTGGCACTCTCGCCGATCTCGTTGTATCCGTTGGCACTGGTCGGCGAAAAGACCAACACGTCACCGTAACCCATGTCGCGCATCACCTGCCGCAAATAAGGGGCGTATTGACCGAAGCGGCACGGACCGTGAGCGGTGGCCATGAAAAAGGCGGTCTTGGACGGCTCGAAATCCGGCTGATTACAGACCTTGAGAAAATCGCCGAGGGTTACTTTGTGCGGCAGACATTCCTCCCCACTGGAATACAACCCGCCGAGGTCCAAGGTTTCCGCATCGGAGTCTGGAGCTACGGCCGCATCGATACCGATGGATCGGAAGGTCGCTGCAAGAGTTCGTGCTCCGGCGTAGGCCATTTGTGGGATGTAGAGCTTTCGTCCGGCGAGGACGTTTCCGGTTTGCTCCTGGGTTTTCGCCACCATCGTAATATTCCCTTGCTGTCCAGGTATGCTTCGCAACGGGTCATCATACCGGCGTCGTTGGAATGCCCGTCAAACTGCAAGGTCAAGAAAGGCTTGCCCGAGGCCGGCCGAATGAATCCCTTCACAAAGGAGTCCGGACCGCATTTGAAATTGGTTATATGAATAATGTGCAAGTTGGGATACCGGGCGACGATCTTGGA
>CAZMVS010000415.1:0-7606 GCA_964569525.1 uncultured Planctomycetales bacterium | reverse complement strand
CTGGCTGGACCGGGACGAAATTCGCCGGGTGGGATTTCGCTATTCGCTTACTGAAAAACCCAACGGAGACTGTGTTTTCCTGACGAAGAAAAAAAACGGGCAGCGCGGCTGCGCGATTTACCCGGTCCGTCCGCTGCAGTGTCGAACCTGGCCTTTCTGGACGGAGAACTTGAGAACTCCCGAGGACTGGGCTGAGGCTGGCGAAAAATGCCCGGGAATGAACAATGGAGATGAATACACTTTTGAGCAAATCGAGGAAATTCGTCTTAAAAAAGCCAAATGATGGCTGGCGATGGAGGGGGTTTGAGCAGCGGAACTGAACATATCCAGGTGCATGAATTGGTGTGTGCTTCCCGTCGGCCGGAAGTAATTTCTGCTATGAAGGAATTCTACGCAGAATTGGATCACCGAATCTCCGTCCGTCAGCCTACCTGCTGGAATCAGGGTTTGTGTTGCCGCTTCGGAGAATTTGGTCATCGGTTGTACGTAACCGCTTTGGAAGCGTGCTATTACCTGTCCGGCAATTATCAGCGTCCGCTGATTATCGGTGACGCTTGCCCACATGCGTATGATAAGGCCTGTCACGCCCGCGATCATCGGCCGATGGGCTGTCGGATTTTCTTTTGTGATCCGGCTACCCGGGATTGGCAGGGGCCGCTGACCGAAGAATTTCTCGCCCGCCTGCGGAAGATGCACGATCAACTCGGTGTTTGTTATTTTTATGCAGACTGGATGAAGGTTTTGCAAGCCCTTGAAGATTCCAACTCAGCCGCCGCCGGGGAAGAAACGTAATCCTCACCCTGAATCATAACAAAGTGTTCCTCATTGGTATGGTTGAATTCGCCCATCAACTTGAACAATGGCCAATCAGCGGGTTTTCTGTTACCTTTCATGGCCGTTTGGATTGAAAACAAACAACGGTCGATGGACTAACCCGTTTTTTCAGAAATTTTGAGGAAAACCATGAAAGCACTCGACGCCAACAGTTTAGCCACCCTTTGGCTGGACAGCGATGCCCGGGAAGTGTTGCTGCGTGAAATCATCCGCGAACAGTTGGCGGAAAAGCCCGCCCCGGCTATTGACGATTACCTGGTCGCTACCTATTTTTTCGCCTTCCGCACGAATACCCTGGAAGAGGCGGTCAAGGAAATCGCCTATCACGCCACCAGCGGGACCAAGAATGTTCCGCCGGGATCGCTATTGGAGGAATGTACCGCCAAGGCGGCGGGAGCTGATCCTTGGGATAAAACGGGGCGTATCGGCCTGTTGCATATCGCCTTCCCGCTGAAAATGATGCTGCAGCCTGACGGGCATCTGACTTCCGTGGACATTATGCACACCGTGGGTAACGCGGTGATCTTTGATATGTATGAGAACCAGGACGCGCGACTGGTCTCCCTGCAAATTCCTGAAAAAGTTTTGCAAACGTTCCCCGGGCCTGCTTACGGCCCACAGGGGCTGCGTGAGCGTGCCGGTTTCGAACCGGAAGAGCCGGCCTTTGGGACGATCCTCAAACCAACGGCGGGGATCACGCCGGATACGGTGGGCGAGCTGGTCGAACAGGCGGCCCGCTGTCCGTTGTTTTTGTTCGTGAAAGAGGACGAGAATCTATATCCCAACCTGCCTTACTCGCCGATCAAGGAACGGGCCCGCCGGGCCGTGGAGGGTATCCGCAAAGCCCAGGATGAACGCGGGGATAAGGGGTTGATTTTCGCTCCGCATATTACCGGGGCACCGCATGAAATTCTGGACACAGTGAATGCAGTGCTCGAAGAAGGAGCCAATGGGGTGATGTTCAGTGAGACCTTCGCCGGGGGGACTGTGCGTATGGTCCGCGAAGCTACTCGGCATATGGATCAGCCGCCGGCGATATACGGGCATAACGCGGGGATCGGCTCGAAGACGTGGAGCATCTATCGCGAAGTGATCGATCTGCTGGCCCGGCTGGATGGAATCGATTTCCGGCAGACGGCCCCGATTAAGGAAGGGTTGCCCTTCATTCGACCATTTGGGGCGGAGTGGCAGGCTTCGGAGGAGGCTCTTTCGCGGGATATACCCGGTATCAAGCCCACCATGATCACACGGGCTGGCGGGCTGGACCAGGGCAATATCGGCTTGAATCTGGCCGACGCCGAAGAAAAGGGTATTACCGGGAACGTGCTGTTTCTGGCCGGCTCGGCGATCAACTCCATCAAGAATGATCAGGGCAAGCCCGATCCCAAGGTCGGGGCCGAGGCCATGCTTCAGGCGCTGGAGGTACACCGTAGTGGTGAGCTAAAGGATGTGTCCATGGAGGAGCACGTTACTGCCTTGGCGGCATTGGCGGAGCGCAAAAATTTAACTGCTCTGCGCGAGGCTTTGCGGCAACGGTATCCGCAACGGGTAGGTTAAAGCGAAAAGCATATACCACGACAAAAAAACGCATCGCAAATAGAACTTGTGCACGATCAGTTCTGTTTCTGCAGAGCCGTGAATCCTCTTACTGGTAAATCATTTGCATTGGTGTTACCGTGGACCAATACGGAGATGATGCAAATACATCCGGATGCTATCAACTTGTGAGTTCCGATTAAACCGTAATACCTTCCTCGTTTTTGATAACGCCGGTCGGTGCGGTCCAAAAATTTTCATGTCCTTAAAAACATTACCCTGCTACTACTGCTTATAAATACACAAAATTGAAATGCGGTGGGCATAATCTATTTATCAATTTGCATGATTGGGTTGCAACAAGGCGATCCGGCCCGTCACTTCTGCCAAGTGATAACAACTTCGAATCGGCCCGGTCCATCCTTCAAAAAAATCTTCGAGCTGCGCAAATACCGCTGCCTCAAGTTCGTCACGGCTGACTGACAGATCCTGATCCGCAGGTACCTTGGCCAATACGACTTTCGGTTTGTCGGCCACCACGGTGTCCAGCAATTCCTTGGCCAGCACGTTCGAAGAACGATGCGTCGGGTAACCGCCGGGATTTAAAAAGGTCATGTAATGTACCGGCAACCGATCCGCCAATTGATACACCCACGGATCATACATTAACACAGCGATTTTCTCGTCGGATTCTGTCAATTTCTGAACACGACGGGCGGCGGCAACCTTGTCGCGATACGGCGGTGTGAAATCAGCCAAGGTTCGCTCGTAATGTTCGTCCAGGGAAACGCCGGCCAACGCGTTAAGACCATTGCTGTATTTACTCATCTTGAGCCACCACTTGCCCACGCCCAACTGCATCACGCCCGCCAGACAGATGATCACAAAAATCCGTGCCCAACGCCGGTCGGAATGAAGGCTATCCAATGCCCGGCCAAATTCACTGCCCACCAACACCGCGCAACAGGCCAACAGCGGATAGGAATGATAGCTGAAGAACCTGCCCTGCAACATCATGCCTACCAGGCCCGCGGCAGCGATCAGGAGTACCGTCCGCCATATTCGACTACGTCCTGTCCAAGGCTGATAAACCAACACCGCAATTGCCGGCACCGCAATACCCGCGGCATGCACCAACAATCCCCGCCACCTCGGCCAATAAAGAATTGTAATGCCCACCGCCGCCAAAAAAACGCTCAACAAAATCATGTGCACCATCTGCAAGTGGGGCGAGACATCCGCCGCTTTAGCTTTTCTCCTTTTCGGCGCATCGATATACCAGAAAACCGCCGCCAAAACCGCAATCACTATTGAGGCAACCCCCACCCGCGGAAACATTTCCAGTAGCTTCCAATGACCGACGACGTATTGGGGGGGAACCTTCGACGGATCGCGTATGAAATAATACCAATACGCCGGCCAAGACCCGATCTGCCACAACACAAAAATCGCCAACGCTATGCCACAAACGAAGCCCAATGTTAAACCGTTCACATGCGCCCATGCCGACCATCCTCGACGCCGATTCATCCACGCTTCGCCAAGCGCTTGTAGCCACAAAACCCCAAAGCATAATCCCAACGGTGATTTGAAAGAAAAGGCCGCTACGCAAAGCGCCCCAGCCGCCACCTGATACGGCGAGAAATACCGATACTCGTGCTCATACTCATGGCCGTCTGCGGTATGTAAATGAATCGCCAACAACAGCGGCAATATCGCAAAACTGTCCCGCTGGCCGGTATAAACGTGCCCAAAACTGTAATACAGCAAAGCATAAAGAACGACCGCCCACATCCCGGCCGCCCACCGTCGGCTTTCGCGAAAAGCCAAAGTGGCCATCGCCGCGAGAGTCAATCCCATCCAACAGGCGTCGAAGATCCGAAACGCGACCGCCGACCTGCCGAACAGTACCGTACTCAACCAATGGACGGCATAAATCCCCGGCCCGTCCTGCGAGATAATATCCGTATACAGCCGATCACCCGCCATCGCACATTCTGTCTTATGTTGAAAATGGGCCTGGTCCGGCCCGTACGGATCAAGTACGCTACGGCTGAGCGAAAAGCCCCAAACCATCACAAATCCCACCAGTAGCAAAAGCGCCCGCTTATCAATCTGCGATCGACTCGTCGATTGAATCCCATCCATGGGTTGAATAGAAGGTGCTGCTACGCTCATAACTTGTTGACCTGTATAAACAGCCGCTCTATGAAATGGCGGCAATCAAAGGCTGGATATTGTTACCTGGAATTAGTCACCAATTCGCGAACCTGTTTGATCACGCGTTGCACCTGCGCTTCGTTAAGCCCGGGATACAGCGGCAGGGAAACCAGACGCTCACCCACCTGTTCCGCCACAGGTAGTAAGCCGGGTTGATATCCATACTTATCCCGGTAATAGGGATGCTGATGGACCGGCCGAAAATGCACACCGATACCAATTCCCCGTTCCTGCAACCCGGCCATGAAACCATCCCGATCAAGATTCAGCTTTTCTGTATTCAAACGAATCGGATAAATATGATAAGCACACTTCACGTCCCCCTGTCGTTGCAGGGGAATGATTTCCGGTATATCCGCAAAACCCTCATCGTACATCTCAACCCACTGCTGACGTCGTTGATGCATCTCATCAATACGGGCCAACTGATGAATCCCCAGACACGCCTGCAAATCGGACATGTTATACTTGAAACCCGCCGCCACGATATCCCAGTGCTTATACTCCCCCGGCCGATACCGCTTCCATGCATCCACGCTGATACCATGCAAACTCAAAACCCGCAGCCGTTCCGCCAATTCATCATCGTTGGTGGTGATCATCCCCCCTTCACCAGTGGTGATGTTCTTCGTCGCATAAAAACTGAAACACGTTGTGCTGCTGATGCTACCGATCTTACAGCCACGATATTCGCTTTCGACGGCATGGGCGGCATCTTCAATCACCACCAGGTTATGCTTTTTAGCGATCCGCTGAATCCTGTCCATGTCGCAAGGGTGTCCGGCAAAATGTACCGGAATAACAGCACGTGTCCGAGGCCTAATCGCTTTTTCTAAAAGATCCGGATTCATGTTGAGCGTGTCCGGCGTCACATCCACGAACACCGGCCGGGCGCCCACATGTTCAATCACGTTGGCCGTCGCCGCAAAAGTAATTGGCGAGGTGATAACTTCATCTCCAGGCCTGACCCCGTGGGCGATCAATGACAAGTGCAAAGCAGCTGTACATGAATTCACCCCAATCGCATTCCCCGCCTGCATGTATTCAGCGAAAAGCTGTTCAAACCGCTTAGTTTTGGCCCCCGTGGTCAGCCAACCCGATCGCAGTGTGTCGATCACTTCCCCCTCTTCCTCTGAACCGATCCATGGCCGATGAAAGGGAATGAACGACTGTTGATCAACCGTCACCGCCATGTTCTCGGACGACAGGTCTGTATTCTCCGATTGGTCCTGCCTTGTCTCGTCACTATTGGTAATCGTCCCTGTTGCGGTATTCATAGAGCTGTCCCTGTCTCTGCTGTACGTCCGATAAGTCTTGTCGAATCCATACTCTTGCTAGATATCGGATGTTACCATCCCCGTCTTGTGTTTATTCCGGACGGGGTAAAACGGCCTAAAGAATTTATGTTTTGCCCGTTTCATTCCTTCAGGACCGATATCGGCAGACCGATAAAACAGCGAGGTGATACGATGAGTTCGCCCAGTATATCTAGGAAAGTAAACCGCCCTGATTTTCGATTTCTAAACCCTGGGGTGTGCGCATGAATTCAATTCTGGTAACCGGTGGTGCGGGATTTATCGGCTCGCATTTTATCAAGAGCTTATTGAAGAACTACCCACGCATTAACGTGTATGTTCTTGACGCCCTGACCTACGCGGGGAATCTAGAAAACTTTGACATGGACGTCTTGCAGAATCCCCGTTTCCATTTTCGCTACGGCAACATTTGCAACCCGGACATCGTCGGCGGATTGATGGAGCAGGTCGATACCGTCATCCACTTCGCCGCGGAATCCCACGTCGCCCGTAGCATCTACGACAACACCATCTTTTACCAGACCGATGTCATGGGTACCCATGTCATCGCCAACCAGGTGCTCAAAAACCGCAAACGCATCAAACGTTTCCTACATATATCAACTTCGGAAGTTTACGGGACCGCGGTCGAACAACCCATGAGCGAAAAGCATCCGCTCAACCCAATGAGTCCTTACGCATCGGCCAAGTGCGGCGCCGACCGATTGGTCTATTCCTACTGGTGCACCTACGGCCTGCCCATCGTGATTGTTCGACCATTCAACCAATACGGCCCCAATCAACACCTGGAAAAATGTATTCCGCATTTTATTACCAGTGCATTGCAGGATACTCCCATTACCGTTCACGGCGACGGCCGAGCTGCCCGCGATTGGGTCTTTGTGAAAGATACCTGTCGGGCCTTGTTGGCCGCCCTTGAAGCACCGCTGGATGATGTCCTCGGCGAAGTCATTAACTTGGGAACCGGAATACCCGCTGACATCAATACCATCGCTCAACATGTGCTCGATTTAACCGAGGGCACCGAAGCGTCGATCGAACATGTCGATGATCGGCCCGGGCAGG
Source organism: uncultured Planctomycetales bacterium (assembly GCA_964569525.1). GTDB lineage: Bacteria > Planctomycetota > Phycisphaerae > UBA1845 > PWPN01 > JAAYCU01. Next base: position 635 of record CAZMVS010000415.1, on the reverse strand, counting down.
TCAGCCTGCACGTCAGCTCCACCGAAAAGGCCAAACGTCTGCTTGGCTGGCAGGCCTCCACCGATCTGAAAAGCGGACTTGCCAAAACCATCGATTGGTATCGACGCAACGAAGACTGGTGGAAACGGGATTGGAAGAATATGAACTTCACCTTGCCGGAAAAAAGCTTGGCCTTGCATTAAATAAGCTTGCGTTGTCCATGCGCAGTTAACGTTTTCAAGCGTCCAAAATATAAGCTTCAACACCATGTCCTGTAGTACGTCAACCAATATTAGCTGTGCCCAAACGCTCTTTTTCGAAGCGGAGCAAAAACCGAGCGATGAGTCCGTATCCCTGGTCACCAGGCCGCCGGAAACCATTGATTTCAGCGTTGTGCTTCCGGTGTGCAATGAAGCCGCCAACCTGCCGGAACTGATCAGACGCTTGCAACACGTGCTGGAAAAGATGAGCCCGCGATATGAATTGATCTTCGTGGACGACGGCTCGCGCGACCAAAGCCCCGCCATATTGGAACAATACGCCTCCGCTGACAAGCGGATCAAAGTGGTCTTTTTGAGTCGCAATTTCGGCCAGCACGTCGCCGCCTCTGCTGGCATCGATGCTGCTCGCGGACGTTGTGTGGTCTGGATGGATAG
>CAZMVS010000414.1:0-8738 GCA_964569525.1 uncultured Planctomycetales bacterium | reverse complement strand
CAGGCCGGCAGCGGTACCACTGCCTGGATGGGCGTGGATAGCGCGAGCACGCAGGATCTGCCTTCCGACGGCGTACAGTTCCCGACGGGCACCAGTACGTGGGTCAGTCAGTCCATCAGTGGTACGGTGCCTTCCGATGGTACGGTCCGCATCCATTTGTGGGCGTATCGTACGGGCACCAGTTCGACGGTGTACTTCGATAATGCCCAATTGCTGGTGACCGAGGCCGAAGATGGCAGCATCAGCGGTACGGTGACTGACGATTCCGATACGGCGATCAGTGGTGCAACGGTGGAGACCAGTGACGGTCAACACTCAACCACCACGGACGCTAACGGCGACTACACCCTTTCGGATGTGCCGCCCGGAACCTACAGCGTGACCGCTTCGAAGGATGGCTACGTTGATCAGACTGCCAGCGTAGTGGTGGACTCCAGTGCCGCCACGACCCAGGACTTCAGCTTGACTGAGGTCAGTGGAACGGAGCAGCTGAGCAACGAAGACTTTGAAGACGGTGAGTTCAGTTTCTGGGGCGGTGACATGGCCGACGACTGGGGCGCTGCCTGGCGTGGTACGTTTGATAGTGCCACCTGGGACGTCGAATCCCTAGGCGGCGACCATGGTGACGTCGTGGAGATGACCTCACTGGCCTCTGATTTCGAAGCGGGTATCCGCCAGCAGGTCACCGGCCTGACTGCGGGAGCAGCCTACTTCTTCAGTGCCGAAGCGTACCAGGAGAAGACGGGCACCACCGCCTGGATGGCTGTGGATGACGGTACCGGAGGACAGGATCTGCCTTCCAACGGTACGCCGTTTACTAATACGGCCAGTCAGTGGAACTCCTGCATGATCGCCGGTACGGTGCCCTCCAACGGAACCCTGCGGGTACACCTGTGGGCTTACAACGAGAGCAGCGGTGGCTATGTCTATTTCGACAACGCCAGTCTGCTCGTCGAGACCGAGGCCCCCGGTGCGATCAGCGGGTACGTGTACGATGAGTACGGCACCCCGATCGAAGGAGCCACCGTGGAAACCGACAGTGGTGGATACGATGATACCACCGATTCCACCGGTGCTTACCTGATGAGCGACGTGACCGCGGGTACTTATACCGTAAGTGCGTCGGCCACCGGCTACGTCGGTGCCGAAACCGCGGGTGTAACTGTGTCAGCCGGCTCGACCGCTTCCGTGGACTTCTATCTCACGGACGCGGGGCAAACGGAAGTGCTGCTCAACGGTGATATGGAAGGCGGTTACTTCGATTTCTGGGGCGGTGACATAGCCGACGACTGGGGCGCCACTTGGCGTGGCGACTTCGAAAACGCCGACTGGATTTATGAAAACGTCGGTGGTCTGCATGAACACGCCATGAGGTTGTCCGGTTTGGACAGCGGTTTTGAGGCCGGTATCATCCAGGAAGTGACGGGCTTGACCCCCGGGTCAAGCTATACCTTCACCGCGGAGGTTTATGAGGATGGTTCCGGGACCACCGCGTGGATTGCCGTAACCGACGGGTCCAACGACGGTCTGCCTGAGGTAGGCACCGCCTTTGGTGGTGATACCCAGACCTGGGTCTCGCAGTATGTCAACGGGACTGTTCCGTCCGGTGGCAAGCTACGGGTTTACCTATGGGCCAATCGTGAAGGGACCTCCTCGAAGGTGTACTTCGACAACGCCAGCCTGCTGATCGACTAGTTACTAGTTGAAAAGCAGATTGGTTAAAAAACCAGCGGCCCGGAGCCTTCGCGGTTCCGGGCCGTTTTTTGATGTTTTTAGGACACATTATCGGCGGAAAGGTGAAGCACCGTATTTGTTAGCCGAACAAGCTGGAGGCGGGTCATTGCCGGTGCTGCTGATTTAAATTTTAAATTGCCGACGAGTTGACCAAAAGTGATTCATTGACTAGTTTATTAAGCAAGATGTGCCCCCATCGTCTAGCGGCCTAGGATATCAGGTTCTCATCCTGAAGACACGGGTTCGAGTCCCGTTGGGGGTGATTTTCGAAGCACCGGTGTTGCCGGTGCTTTTTCATTTCGGGAATTCATGCCGCATAATACGCATCAAGCTTTGTCCCGTGCTATTCCAGATAAGGGGCTCGGCAGATTGATTGGATCATTTCAGGTTTCAGGCAGGTATTCCATGGGATTGGGTTCCGGTGAATAGGGAAGCAACGGCAGCAGGCTGATGTTGGAAGGAACCTTTAGATGTTCTGCGGTATGGAATCCGGCCTGGTCCCAGATTATCACCACGCGCACATCGGGATCGATTCACCGATTCATTTCCTGAAGAAACACATTGATGATGTCCCTATGGATATGCAGTGAAAACATGCCCACATTTTCACCCGTGGTCGGTCACTGTGCTTTGCCGTAAATTTGGTAGGGTCGAACACGGTTGGCGTTGGCCAGGGTGTTGCGGGAGATACGTTTGCACCGAAAGCCGGCGTGATAGAGTTTCGGGCTGAAAATGCGCAGATACGCTTTGATGTCTCGCAATAATTCGGGATCGGTTAATTGGGCAAAGGCCATGGAGAGATATTGATCGGGACACGAGAACGTTTGGATATTGTGATTGCCGGTGTAATGCCGCACGCAACGATGAAATTCGTTGCGCGGAAGAAAGTTCAGGAGTTGCGAAAAGATCGTTCGGCCTAGTTCATGAGCAGGTTCTTGAAGAATGGGAGCCCTCAAATGTACGGCCTATTTCAAATCGATTGAAGTTGTATTTGGGTACAAAGTCATTAATAGTGTACAGTTACAGCAAATTCAAAACCAAGCGTTGGGACACTACTGTAATGCAGATTGTAATGAGAATTAACAGAAGTTATGACACACGCATAACTGATAATACGGAATTCATAAAGGCGCAACATCATTGAATGTTGAAATAGTCTCGTGAAGCTCTTAGATTAGAGTAAATGTATATTGGAATTTTACCTATATTCTAACTTCTTTTAAATTCATTTCTCAAGATACAAGAGGAAGAGTTATGCGAATGCGGATAGTTATCAGCTCCTTTATCGCGATATTTTGCACGTACGTTTGCTACGGCGAAGTAACTGTCAATGAATTGCTTGACAGATATGATCAGAACCAAAGTTCATTGACGAAAATCCTTATTGAGAGTAGGACGGTGGAGTTATACGAGGATTCTCTTGTCAATGATCCGCTTCGAGCTCGTACAGAGTCAAAACTTATAATTGACGGCGAGCGGCTTGATTTATCCATGATCCAATGGCCCAACCTTGAAAATGAGAAAGATCGGCCAGAGGTCGAGCGTGCAGGCAAGCAACGTGTAATCTGGGATGGCAAAAAATGGTATGAACAGAAAGTGGGACGGGGTCCTGAACATGGCAACGTATTCATTGTGGATGATAAGACGATAAAGGATGGATATTTCGCAAAAGGGTATTGGGGAGCCTCCCTATGTGGAATTTACCGCGGCGATTTTAAGAAAGTATCTTCTCTTTTGCGGGAAGCTGAAGACAATATAACCATTAATAAAATCTCTGTGGATGGCCACGAACGTTATGTTTTGGAAGCTAAGATTGAGAGTGGTAAATACAAAATATATTTCGATCCGGAGCACGGATATAACATATGTCGCGCAGAGATAAGCAAACAAGGAGATGATCGATATTATAATAATACCCTCTCCAAGCCGCCGCCCGATTACAAGAAATTGGGTATGGACGTCGATAATTTTACTCCACCATTACCAACCAGCCCCAGAAAAGAGCTTTTATTTACTCTAAAAAATGTAAATTTCAGGAAGTTCGGCGAGGTTTGGATTCCAGTTGAAGCAGATTGGGAGACAAAGACAACGCGTCAAAATGGAAGGGTAGTATGTGAAAGTTTTCATCATCAACGAACGCATGTCGATCTTTCGCCCGATTTCAAGGCCATAAAGGCGTTCGTCCCAGACATTCCCAATGGAACAATGGTGTACGGACCCGTGGGAAGTCATGTTATTCATTTTAAGTGGTTAGATGGGGAAATAGTACCAAAAATAGACGATGTTGCCATCGCGGAGGTTGAAGAAATAGTTGAGCAACTAACTGGAGACACAGAAAGGCCGGAAGAGCCTAAAAACAATCAGGACTCTTCGCCTCGAAATATTGCGGAAGCCAAAGAAAAAACGCCTTTGTCAAGTTATAAATATATATCCCAGACATCTTCGGAGTCGCACGGAAGCATATTGGTATGGATATTGGTTCCCGCGTTAATACTCGGCATCGGCGTTGGAGTGGTTGTTTTGAAAGGATACAAGGGTGAGAAAGTCTAAGTATAGTCACAGGGCGGTGGTGATAATTGGTGTGTTATTAACGGGAAAAGGATTCCGTTCGTGGGCTTTAACTAATGGTGTTTTTATGAAGCATTTGATTATTTTAGGAATTGTTATCATTTCTGCTGGGAGCATGTCGGCAACCGTGCAAGCGGAGCTTTCGAGTGAAGCTCAGAATGTTGTGGATCGCTGTATAAATTATTTCTCATCATCTTGGAAGCAAAGCGTTTCTATGAATATGGATGTTGAAATTGCGGTGTCTGGAAATGCAGCAGGCACGATGCCGATGATTTACAAACATCAATATGTATTTAAGCGCGATCAGGATCGTATGAAGATAACGGAGGAAACAAAGGTTACCGATGAACAAGGTGAGCTTGTTCCTAACGGAACGGTATCTTTGCAGTATGTTGCAGACGGAGATCGATATATACAAGCAGAGTATTTCAATAGTCGTGATCGTTACCTGGTATCTACACGGAAGAATGCCAAGCCGTTGGTGAAACTGAAATCAACATCCACTGAGGTAGGCAATTTTGTTGACGGGAAATTAGATAAGATCCGCAGTTTGGAAGAATGGATCAAAGGAGATCAAAGTGTTCGTGTACTGGATTCGAAAGAGAAGGTTAATGGTGTGAAATGTCATGTTGTCGAAGCGGATATGCCCGACGGCAAGTTGACTGCGTGGATTGATCCTGATCGTGGGTATGGTGCTATCAAATATGTTTTGCGTATTTCAGGGAATTATCTTTTCGAAAACGGAAAACGTTTTAGGGATGGGGATCCTGGAGTCGAAGAACTGGAAATTGCGGTTGATTCAATTGAAATTGATAAATTTGGGGATACGTTTATTCCAACGTCGGGGAAGTGTACCAAAACATATACTTATTCCGACGGAACTCAAAAGATAACGAAAATGAAAGTTGACCGTAGCAATATTGAGCTAAGCCCTGATTTCAACGATCCGAACACATTCCGCGTTAATTTGCCGGATGGCATAACTGTTTATGATGAAGATGTACCTGGTGTTCGATATGAATGGCGAAACGGGGGAATTGTAAAACAGGTTGACAAAGAGTTGGTCGAAACAATTACCAGTACGATGCACAAAGAAAAGGAAGAACGTTCAAAGGAAACGGATCAGTCTGTAGAGGACCAGGAACAAATAGAAAAGACCATTGCATCGAAAGGTAAAAACTCCAGCAAGCACATTTCCGCACAAGGCAATGGGGCAATATGGATTTGGATAGTTGTCGTTTTTGTTATTCTTGGTATTGCCGGAGTAGTAGCCGCAAGCCGATTTCGTAAGAAGTCGGTTAACGATTAGTTGTATTCTGTTTCTATCAAATATTACATAATGAAACATCAGCGATGGTAGTGGAAAACACATAATATGAATTATGTTTGTGTGGGTAGCATTCGTTGCGATAGGAGTTAAGGATACCTCCAAAATAGCAAGAGTAATATTGACGGTACATCCGTATGCGATGCGATCCCTACATTTCTTCGTTTTTACGAATAATAGGTTGCAAGGCCGTGTGTTTATAAAAGTGCGGTGCTGAAGTAGCGTTCGGCGCGGTCGGGGAGGAGGGTAGCGACAGGGCCGTCGTAGTGTTGAACCAATTGGCGGGCGGCCCAGACGTTGGCGCCGGAGGAGATGCCGACCAGCAGGCCGTGATCGCGGCCCAGTTGTCTTGTGGTTTCGATGGCGTCTTCGTCGGTGACTTCGATGACATCGTCCACCATTTTCACATCGAGGATATCGGGGATGAATCCGTCGCCGATGCCCTGGATCTGGTGCAGGCCGGGTTCGTGTCCAAGAAGGGCGGAGACGTTTTTGGGTTCGACGGCGATGAGTTTGACGTCAGGTTTATGTTCCTTGAGGAATTTACCCACACCCTGGAGGCTTCCCCCGCTGCCGACACCGGCGACGAAGCAATTGATGTCCCCGTTCATTTGTCGCCAGATTTCCGGGCCGGTCTCTTCGTAGTGTACCCGTGGGTTGTCGGGGTTCTCGAATTGCTGGGGGACGAAGATTCGGGGATCTTCGGCGGCCATTTGGCGGACTTTGTTGACGGACCCGGCGAGGCTTTCCGAGTCGGGGGTGAGGATCAGCTCCGCGCCCAAAGCGCGAATCAGTTTTTTTCGTTCTTCACTCATACCTTCGGGCATGACGATACGGACGGGGTACCCCTTGAGTCGCCCGACGAGGGCCACGCCGATGCCCGTATTGCCGGAGGTGGGTTCGACGATGATAGAGTCGGGCTTTAATCGTCCGTCGCGTTCGGCGCCTTCGAGCATGGCCCGGGCGACTCGGTCCTTGATGCTGCCGCCGGGATTAAGAAATTCCCCCTTAGCGTAGATGCGTTCGCCGTTGAGTTGGATCAAGGGGGTATTGCCGATGAGATTCAGTATGTTGTTGGTAAGCATGGATCTGTTTCCGTTTTCCAGGAAGCCTGCCGATTCGAATCCACATATCATAAAAGCATTGGTGAAATTTCCCAAATTTAAACCATTTGGGGGTTTGGCAGAGGTTTTGTTCTTCTTAAATTCTTTATTTAAATAAAAGTGATAAAATTGTTGACTTCCATCAGGTTCTAGGTTAGGTAAATACCTTAGATGGCTCCATATTGTCGTATTTATGCCGGTGCTTTCAGCCGTGATGTACTTGATTAAGAGTCTGTCTGATTGAGAAGTGGCTAAGGGCTTACAATAGTAGTTATTAGAACTTATTTAGAACGTGGATTTTGGGGATAAGACGTGACTGAGTGTATTGGTGGGCATTGTTGTCCTGTTAGCGTTGGCCGTCGGCGCGGCGGCCCATTCCTGAGAATCCTGCCAGCCAATGATTTTAATATTTTACGGGTATTTACAGTCCCTCGTTTCGTATAGGCGAGGTGCCGTTTAAGGGTTGCGGATGTCATCCGGTGTTCTAGCCCAGGGGACAATTTATGAAATTCCGTCATTGTATTTCCGTAGCGTTGCTTGTTGTTTTGACCGGTTCATTTTCCAAGGCGGTTGAGCCGCCGAATGATCGGGCCGCCCGTTATCACGAGGCGTTGAAGCGTCGGCCGGAGCCCGGTTACCTGTTTGATCGTTTCATGGAGTCGTGGTTGGAAGGGGGGACGGTCGAGGAGCTGGGCGACTACCTGGAGGTGCAGGCGGAGGATCCCGGTGAGGTTGGGGACCGTTTGTTGTTGGCGTTTTTTCACAAGTCCCGGGGCAGTGACGTGGCTGCTTTGAAGGTGTTGCGGGAAGTCACGAAGGAAGCGGATAGCGATCCGGCGGTGTGGTTTTACAAGGCGGAGGTAGAGGCGCGGACGCTGGATTTCAAGACGGCATTGCGGGATCTTGCCAAGGCGAGGGCGGCTGAGCCGACGGGTGAGTTGAGCTTTGATATCGCCAAGCTGGAGGGGCAGTTGCTGGTGCGCGACGATCAGCGGGAGAAGGCGCTGGCGGTCTGGAACGAACTTTTACAAGCGAATCCGGATGATCGCTATTTGTATGAGGACGTGGTGGAATTGCAGATCGAGGAGGGGCTGTTTGATGAGGCCTTGAAGACGCTGGGTAAGCTGATTGAAAAGACGGACAGCAATTACCGGAAGGTGCAATATCAGTTGCGGCGGGGGGATATTCATCAGCGGGCGGGGGACCGCGAGGCGGCGTTGAAAGCATATGCGGGGACGTTGCAGGACGTTGGTCGGGGAAGCTGGCTGGAGCGGGAGATTCTTGCCCAGATCGAACGAGTGTTTTATCGCGAGGACGATGTTATCGGGTTGGTGGAGTATTACGGCAAGTTGCTCGAGCAGCACGAGGATCGGATTGCGCTGCGCAAGCGGTATGCCTCGGTATTACAGCAGGGTGACCAATCGGACAAGGCTTTGGAGCAATGGCGGATGATTTTGGAGGCGACGCCTGGGGACCGGGCGAATCGTGAAGCGTATATTCGTTTGCTGGCTGACATGGAGAAGTTGGAAGAGGCTGTCAAGCAGAGTGAGCTTTTGTTGGAGCAGTACCCGGAAGATGGCGAGTTGATGATGAGCGTGGCGGAGTTGCATTATCGCCAGGAGGATAGAGAGGCGGCGGAATCGTGGGTGCATCGTTATCTTGACAATTCAGGAAAGGATGAGTTTGCGTTTTTGCGGGCGGCCCGGGCGATAGAGCGGTTTGGACGGAAAGAGGCGGCGTTGGAAGTGTATGACCAGATGATGGCCGCGTTTGAAGATAATACGGATGTTCGGCACGCCAAGGCGGAATTTCTTTATCGCATGGAGTTTAAGGAAGAAGCGAAGAAGCTTTGGTTGGCGACGGCAGAGGGCGCGGAGCTGAGTGAAGTGTTGCGGGTAGCGCGGGTGTTGGCGGCGCGCGGGGAATACGAAACCAGTTATGGTTTGTTGAGTGGACGGCGGGCGGATTTAAAGGAGGAGCCCTCGTTTTTAGCGGAGTTGTGTAAG
>CAZMVS010000413.1:0-6239 GCA_964569525.1 uncultured Planctomycetales bacterium | reverse complement strand
TTCATCGGTTTACGCGTCGGACCAGTCAACTCCACATTTTCATGAATAACCACGTTGTTAAGCAACACCCTGACCAGCCGGGCGTTATGAACCTTCTTGCCCGCCTCATCAAATCGAGGTGCCTGGAAAACAATGTCATAACTCTGCCACTGGCCTGGTAGACCACAGGCATTCGTCCGAGGCGCATGACCTTCGACCTCTTTCTCATCAACATAACGCGGATAAACACCACCGCAGTCATGCCCGGTAATCCGCGTGTCCGCAAAACTGTCCGCAACCTGGATTTCATACTTCCCCATAATGTAAACGCCCGAATTGCCATCCTCGGGCACCAGGAACTCGACATGAATCTGGCAATCACCGAAAGTCCGCTCACTGTAAATATTCGTGGTTTCACCATCCGGAGCATTGGTCAATATCCCGCTGCCTGCGTTGGTCAATAAATGATGTTCATTCGCAGGATCCAGCTTCACGTCCCCCACCACCTGCCAGGTGTTCTCGACCTCCGGATCGAGGGCCTTCCACCCGTCAAGATTTTCAGCATTGAACAACTCGATCATCTCCGTTTGCACTTGTCCGGTCGCCCCCCAACCGTTTTGCTGACTGCAACCGACCAACAACAAAACAAAAACAACCGTTACCGCTACCATAACGGGCCGGAAACAATACGCCTTTCTCATATCTCACCTCGTTCGTTTACCAAAAAGATAGGTAACAGACCGTTTTCAGAAAACAAAGGCTACTTTAAGAGCGGAGCCGTCGGCGGCTTTTTCAAAAGCTTGCTCATACTCCCGCAATGAAAAACGATGAGTCAACAGCGGCTCCAGCTCCAGTCGGCCTTCGGCGACCAGCGATAAGGCCTCGGCATAATCCCGCCGGCGAGACTCGGACGCCCCGGTCACCCGCAGCTGGCGGTAATGAATGATGTTCGGATCTAACGCTACGGTTGCCCCTTTACCGAAACCGGCAAACAGGCTCACCTTGCCCATCTTGCGAACCGCCTTTAAGGCTGCCGGCACCACTTGCAAAACTCCTACCGCGCAAATAGCCGCATCATAGCAATCCTCCGCCTCGAACTCTTCGGGAACACAAACCTTGTCGGCTCCAAGCTTCTCGGCCATTCGCTGACGATGCTCCCGCGGCTCCACCACGGTCACTGAATTAATCGCCGATCCCTTCGCCCGGGCCAACAAAAGATGCATCAAACCGATCGGCCCGGCCCCGAAAATCACCAGGTCCTCCCCGCAATCGCCATAGGCGGGACCGCCGGTTCCCAGGTGCATCTCGTGCTGCCCGTTCAAACAACAAGCCAACGGTTCCAGCAAAGACGCGATCTCAAAAGGTATCCGTGGTGGCAAAGCGAACAAATTCCCCCGCGTTACCGCATGCGAGGGAATCAGCATGTATTCCGCAAAAGCCCCATCCGTGTGATAGCCCAGGGTAATGCGACTGTTGCACAAATTTTCTTTATCCGCCCGGCAAAATTCGCAATCACCACAAGAGACCACCACGCAAACTCCCACCCGATCGCCGGGCTGACAACAAGCCACTCCCTCGCCGACATCGGCCACTGTTCCTGCGCATTCGTGCCCAATCGGATGGCCATGGCGAACTTCGCGAGTCTTTGTTCCCGCCAGGATGCGCACGTCCGTACCACAGATGGCCGCCGCGTGAATCCGCACCAACACCTCACCGGCATCGGGCACAGGGCGGGGTACCTCGTGCAACACCAACTGATCCGGTCCTTCAAAAATCAAAGCCTGCATAACCTCTTCTTTACTCATGCTTTTTATGGTAGCGGCGATCAACTCTCGGGGAAACGACAGCCAAGCTGTTTTTCAAGAAAAACAACGAACCCTGCCCGCTTCAACATCTATTTTTTTGCTTTTCCAACATTGCTAAATCAAGTCGCCTCCCCAAACAGTCGAGGAAAGATGTGCGGCAGCAGGTCTTTGTGGAATCCTGCCGTTGCACTTCTCTTAAACCCAAAACATCAGGGAGTGGACCAAGATCGTGCATTCACCACACGTGCAGCTTGTTCTGGATGAAAACCCGGTACCCCAACCGTTGTTGGTCGCCCTGAATCGCCTCGGAGCCCGGGTTTCCATGCGTTCCCTGAACAAGGCCCGTCAACGCGGCATCTCGCCCTCCGCAGACGTGTGCGTGATTTTACCGAGCCGCAATCATGCCACGGATTTATTAGATAACATTGTCGAAGAGGCCAACAACCAGGCCTGTGCTACCATGATTTGGCCCACGGACGACGAAACCGAGCTCGAGCAATCCGGTACTATCCCCTCCTCTTCAAAAAGACCGGTCCCCAGGAACCGCTTCAGCCCCGAAGAATTAACCGGACGCCTCAAAGCTCTTTGCGACATCCGCCAACCCATGCAAAAAATGAGAGCGGAATTGGAGCAGCTTCGCCGACAAGATGCCCAACTTCGCAACGACAGCCGAGCGATAACCGAACAACTCAAATTAGCCAGCCAAGTACAGCAGGATTTACTCCCCCAGCAGCTGGACGACCTCGAACCCTTCATCCTGCACACTCTCTTCCTGCCTGCCGATCACGTCAGCGGAGACATCTATGATATTCATCGGCTAGACGAAAACCAATTCGGCATCTCCCTCGCCGACGCAACCGGCCACGGAGTCCCCGCCGCTCTGCTCACCATCCTGATCAAGAATTCGCTACGGGGCGATAAAAAGATTGATAAGGAAATATACAACCTCGTTGAGCCAGCCACCCTCTTATCGCAACTTAACGACAACATTCTTTCCGCCGATTTCAGCCAATGCCAGTTCATCACCGCCCTCAACGCCATCCTCAACCGATCCACAGACACAATTCGCTGGGCTCGCGGCGGCATGCCCTATCCCATTTTGCTGAGACCGAATCAATCCCCCCAACAGCTGCGCAGCGATGGCGGATTGCTCGGAGCATTCCCCAACCAATCCTACGAACCATGCTTTCATCGCTTTGAATCCGGCGACAGCCTGCTGTTCTTCAGCGATGGGATCGAATCGCTCCTGCTGGGGAAAAAACATTGCGGCCAAGACGGTATCCTGCACACGCCTTGGCTTAAAGAGCTAGCCCACGAAGACCCCGACGCCGCTCTACAAAACATCCGCCAATTAGCTGACCATAAAAAAGATGATCAATGGTGCAAAGACGACATCACCATCGTGCTTATACGCAAAAATTAGACAGCACTCCCACCAACCGTTCCCTATACCCCTATTAACCATTTTTTCTTCTCGCAATTTATTGCCAACTTTATCCTACCTCCAAGCGTATAAAGGAATACAAAATACCCCGGAAATCCGGAATTTATCGGACGTTACGGTCCGAAAATATCCGCGTCAACTTGCAGTTTTACGCAAATCCGGGTTTAATAGGACCGGTAGCACAGATCCCCCCTCACCAGACAAGGAAATACTTGCCGGCATGAAACGCTTGGAGGAACACAGCAACGAAATTAAACAAATCAATCCCCTGAACAAACAGGGCAAGCTTATTTATTCCACCCTGATTGCATCAATCCTCCTATTCTTGGCCCTACCATCCTTCGCCGCAGATGCTGAGCCGACCACTCAGCCGAGTCACCCCACCCCCGCCACTGCACCGGCCGGCCCGGACATCGCCGATCTGATCCTGGTCATCACCGGAGAAGGCGATATCAACTCCCGCAAACAGGCAGCCCTGCAGATTCTTCAGACTCACTCGGCCGAAGGTGTGGAAAAACTGGTCAAAATCCTGGGGCGACAAAACGATCAGCCAGCCAAGCTGGCCATCTGCTTGGCCATTGCCGACGCCCGGTCCCAAAATCCCCGCTTCATCAAATACCTGGTCTCCTTCCTGCAACAGAAAGAACCTCTGCAACAGGCGGCGGCCCAGGCCCTGACCAACTACGAAGATCCCAAAGTACAAAATCAGCTTTCCCAATATCGCCAGGAGCAGATTATCAGCTACCTCCAGATCTGCATGAACAGGCTGTATCAACGCACCCCACAAAACGAGCGATCTACACTCCTGTTGGAATGGCTGCAATCACCGCTGTCCGTCCAACGCGAAACCGCCATGGAAATCATGCATCAGGAGCTGACAAGCCGAAATGCTAAACCCGAAGAAAAAGTGTTGGTCCATACCCGTTCCATGATCAACGATCGCAGTCCGGAAGTACGCAAAAGACTTGTCACCTTCCTGCGCGATCTCCGTCAACTGGAAGACGCCCCTCTGTTGCGTAAAATGTTAGCCGTGGAAAATTCAAGCCGGGTCCGTGAGGCTATTTACCACGCATTGGGTCTGCTTGAAGATACGGCCTCCATCCCTGCCTGCACAAAAGGCGTTCGCGACCAGAATGAAAACGTGGCCGCCCGGGCCGCGGAAGCCTTGGGACAATTGGTGGAATTGACTAACGGAGCTAGCCCGGAAGTATTAAATAACGCAATGGCCGCGCTGATTGAACGTGCTTCGGGCTTAGTCGAAAATCCCGCCCTTCGCGAAAGCCTGATCGATGCCCTGGCCCGGCTGGCCAAACCAAAGGCCCTGCCTGTACTCAAAAAACACGCCGGCAATCAGGAAACGGTCCCCGCCATTCGCAAGGCGGCCATCAGAGGCATCGGGCAGGTAGGTGATCCGCAGCAATTGAACCTCGTCTTCGAACGTTTAAGCCAGGACCCGGATGCTGTTGTGCGAGAAGCCGCCGCCGAAGTGGCCGCCAAGTTGGCCGGCCAAGTCGAGCATCTCGCTCCCTTGCTTCAAAGTATGAATCCCCAAAAAGAAACTTCCTCGGCGGTGCGGCAGAAAGTCTGGGGTGCGTACCAAGGCGTTTTCCAAAAATTATCCGCCCAACAGCAATGGCAGGCGGTTTCCTCCTGGTCCACCACTGACAAGGAGAATCGCACTCGCAAAATCGCCTTGCTGCAAGATATGGAAAAACGAATAACCGCTCCCGATAACCAAAGCAAAATCCTGTTGGTAAATGTGCAGGAAACATTGGGCGATACCTGGCTGGCGGAAGGCGATATTCAAAAGGCAGTCTCTGCTTGGAACCGAGCCAGGCAAAATAATGCGGACCAACAAATTGAGCGAGAGACACGTCTGGCCCTTAAGAGTATCGACGCCTGGCTGCGATCTTCCTCCTACCCACAACAGGTTGTCGAGTACGCCGCCTCCATTAAGCTGCCGCAGATTCGCGAAGCGATGGCTAATCGCTTGTTTAAACATCTCAAGAACCTGGCCACCAACAATCCGGATGCAGCGCGGCAGTTCGCTGACCTGGTAAAACAGAAAGTCCCCGACCAATTTGGCCAGCAATGGGCTCCCAAGTTTGAAAAACAACGCCAAGCCCTTCAGCCGACCAGCCAGCCGGCCACTTCGACCAGCCCAGGCTGATCCTTCCTTGAAATCACAAAAAAAACGGCGACACTGCCTGCTAAAGACAACATCGCCGCTCTTGATCACCATCGTTATCGAAAAAAGTTAATCCATGTATTGAACCACAGCCTCACCGAACTCGCTGCACTTAAGCAGCTTGGCTTTTATGCCCTCCGCTTCCATCAGTCGGTGGAAATCGTAGGTCACCGTGTGGGCGGCAATGGCTCCTTCCACGCCCTTGATAATCAAGTCAGCCGCCTCGTTCCAACCAAGGTGCCGCAGCATCAACTCCCCGGACAAAATCAAACTGCCCGGATTCACCTTGTCCTGGCCCGCATATTTCGGGGCCGTACCGTGTGTTGCCTCGAAAATCGCATGCCCTGTTTGGTAATTCGCATTGCCACCGGGAGCGATACCAATGCCCCCAACCTGCGCAGCCAGGGCGTCAGAAATGTAATCCCCGTTGAGATTCAGCGTGGCAATTACTTCATACTCCGCCGGACGGGTAAGAATCTGCTGCAAAAAGGCATCGGCAATAATATCTTTAACCACCAGGCCACCCTTGTCTTCGGGCAACCGGCACCAAGGCCCGCCGTCAATCTCTTCCGCTCCGTACTCCTCCTTGGCAACCTCGTAACCCCAGTCTCGGAACGCGCCCTCCGTAAACTTCATGATGTTACCCTTGTGTACCAGGGTAACACTCTTACGACCTTTATCCAGGGCAAATTCAATAGCCGCACGCACCAGCCGCTTGGTTCCTTCTTCACTCACCGGCTTGATGCCGATGCCCGAAGTCTCCGGAAAACGGATTTTCCGGTACGCCTCGGGAAAGTTATCCGCAAACAGCTTCTTGAATTTT
>CAZMVS010000412.1:0-2254 GCA_964569525.1 uncultured Planctomycetales bacterium | reverse complement strand
CGGGGATCATGAGGATAAGGGCGGACTGCATGGTCCATAGGGGCGTGGCCGACAGATGCAGTCGGAGGATTCGTCTGCTTTGTGGATATGCTACCACACGTTCGAGGACCATGGTTTAAGACCTCTCTCCCGATAAATCGATCCCGGCTCGCCGGGAGAAATGACAACTGTGCGAAAGTGGTAAGATTTCTCACGTCGGTCAACATCACCAAGTGATGTTTCCCTCGTTCGAAATGACACGAAGAGTGATTTTACCATGCTATTGTCGAGTAAACGATCATTACCGTTAAATCATTTGTTCAATTACTCTACGATTTCTCTCGATCAATGGGGATCGAGATGACAAAAAGCGGCCATGCGATGAGGTTTTTCGGCAGTTGATTGTAGGTAAGTATCCACGAGCTGATGGTATTCTTCGACTGAGGACATCAGGCGGACCTTGTTGCGAAATTCCCGGCAGGCGTCAAGTTTGGCGGTGTACCAACTGATGCGCTGGCGGAAGTTAAGGATGGCCCGGCGGGTGCCTTCGTATTGGATCAGTCTGCGGAAATGCTGGTTCATGAATTCGATTCGGTCATGGAGGCTGGGTGGCGGCGGGATGGTTCCTGTTTGCTGGTATTCGTGGGTGTCGCGAAAGATCCAGGGATCGCGAAGGGCCTGACGACCGATCATGAGGCCTACGCAGCCGGTTTGTTCGAGCATATGTTGGGCGTCGCAGGGACTTTGTATATCACCGTTGCCAATGACGGGGATGGAATGGACGGCTTGGACCACGCGTTTGATTTCGTCAAGGCGGGTGGTGCCGGCGAATTTTTGTGTAGCGGTTCGGCCGTGGACGATGACGGCGGCGATACCTGTTTTTTCGAGGTCGGCGGCTAATTGGGGGGCAATGATAGAGGAGTCATCCCAGCCGATGCGTATTTTGGCGGTGACGGGAATGTTGACGGCATTGACGACGGCTTGGGCGAGTTGAAGGATGGTTTGCGGTTCGGTCAGGAGTGCGGCGCCGGCGCGGCGTTTGATAATTTTTTTGGCTGGGCAGCCGAGGTTGATATCGATTACGGCAAAGCCGGAGTCTTCGGCAAAGCGGGCGGCGTCGGCCATTGGTTGAGGTTCCCGGCCGTAAAGCTGCATGCAAAGGGGGTGGTCGGCGGGTTCGGTGCGGATGATTTCCTGAGTTTTACGGGTATTGCGCAAGAGTCCTTTGGGCTGGACCAGGTTGGTGCTGACTAATCCGAGGCCGCCGAGTGGGCGGACGGTCAACCTGAAGGCCAAGTCAGTATATCCGGAGATGGGGGCCAACAGGAGGTTGGAGTCGAGCTGGAGCTTCCCGATACGTAGCAAACCTTTCTCCCGCAATGGATTGCGAATTTGGTTAAGAGCGCATTATACCGGAGTGCGGATTTTTTTCTTCCGTTTGCCGAATTCGAGAGCTGCCGGGATTATCGGGCTTGAGGCGTGCATGTTGTATGCGATGAACAGGATTTGGAAGAGGCGATGTTTTGCGGGGATTGGTGTTGCGTGGTGATTAGATCATAAGGCTCTATTTGTGAAAGATTTATGTGATTTGCGAGCAAGGCGGCTTCGTTTGATGTTGCCCTAATTCAACAGCCCTGCACAAGTGGAATACATAAGGGTTAGCCAGTGAGGGCAGGGGACTTCGATATAAGTCTTTATGGTTAAGAAGCTTAAGATTGTTTTCGTCCTCTCTGCTTTGGATTCGGGGATTGGCATTACCGTTGCAGGATAAGTTCAAGCAACGGGGAGGGGATCGGTTAACGCAGCCAGGCGGGTCGTGTGTCGTGAACCCGGATTTTTACGAGGGGAGAGAATAAATGGATGAGAGTACTTTTCAAAACAAGTTGAGCGAACTGGTCAAGGAGATCAACACGTTGCCGGAATCTGAGCGTCAGCGTTTGATGTTGTTGGCGGAGGAGACCAAGCAACGACATCGGGAGTTGAAAAAGACGGTCAGCGGTTTGCACGACAGCATTGATTTCCTGCGTTTATCGATCAAGTACCTTTTGTTTGATCTGGAGGCGACGCGCAGGGAGAACGGTCGTCTTCGGAAGATGTTGGAGGAGGATAACAGCAACGGTTCCTAAGGAACGTTGTTCCGGCCCGGAATGTCGGGGACGATGATCGGAGGATTTTCGTTTCGGCGTGGTCCTGTATCGGCAGTACATGATTGGCTTTGCAGAACGCCGTCGGCATGACGCCCAGACGGATGGTTTCGGGGACGATACGGCTGATG
>CAZMVS010000411.1:0-4599 GCA_964569525.1 uncultured Planctomycetales bacterium | reverse complement strand
ACGGAAAACCCCTTCTTCAGCGTGAATTCCCCCCTCGTCTCCCGCAGTCAAATTTTCCAATTCGAAACCCTGACCAACGAGCATATCCGCAAATTGCTGGACCAGGCCCTGCATGACCGCGAGCGAGGCTTGGGACAATACAATATCCAAATCACCGGAGAGGCCCTTGATCACTTGGCGAATACCAGCGACGGGGACGCCCGGCGGGCTCTGATCGCCTTGGAAGTGGCGGTCCTGTCCCAACCGGATGCCAAGGCCGGCCAATCCGATCAGCCCATCACTATCGACCTGGCCACCGCCGAAGATTCCATCCAGCGTAAGGCCATCGTGTACGACGGCACCGGTGACGAGCATTACGATGCCGCCAGCGCCTTTATCAAGAGTATGCGGGGCAGCGATCCGGACGCGGCAATCTACTGGCTGGCCCGCATGCTGGAGGCTGGCGAGGATCCCCGGTTCATCGCCCGGCGGGTGGTCATATGTGCTGCGGAGGACGTCGGTAACGCCGACCCGATGGCCCTGGTAGTTGCCCAGGCCGCCGCCGACGGCACAAACTTGGTCGGCATGCCCGAATGCCAATTGCTGCTTAGCCAGGCGGTTACTTATATCGCCGGTGCCCCGAAATCGAACGCATCCACCATGGCTATCTCCCAAGCCGGCAAAGACGTCCGCGAGGGCCGCACACTACCCGTACCCAAACACCTGCGGGACAGCCATTACCGCGGGGCCACCCGACTGGGCCACGGGCAGGACTACAAATACGCCCATAATAGCGAGACAGGTTTTGTGGAGCAGGATTACCTGGGAGTCGATAAAACGTATTATCGGCCCACTGATCGGGGGCACGAAGCGACCATCCGGTCTTACTTGGCGAAAATTCGCCAAATTACCGAAAAGAAAAACGAGGACAGGGAATCCCCCGACCACCCAGCAGCAGGAGATTGACGCCAACTGTGGTAAAAAAAGAACTGCGAGAAAAACTTCGCGAAATGCTGTCCAGCTTGGATCCGGCCGAGTTGCATGACCGCTCCTTCCGGACCTGTCATAACCTGATCGAAACCCCGGAATACCAACGTGCGGAAATTCTCATGGTCTTCATGTCCCTCCCCACGGAAGTGAATACCAGCCCTTTGGTTCACCAGGCCTGGCGGGACCGCAAACGCGTCCTCGTCCCCAAAGTCAGTTGGGAACAGAGGCGGATGATGGCCATTGAAATCGATTCATTGTCCGATAATATGAACGAATCTCAATTCGGCATCCGCGACCCCGCCGCTGGCGTACCAGTCCCCATCGACAACATCGACATGGTTATGGTCCCCGGGTTGGGCTTTGATGCCACCGGTAATCGCATCGGACGCGGACAGGGCTTCTATGACCATTTCCTGGCCCACGAAGGATGGCATGGTATCGCCTGCGGCCTGGCCTTCAGCGAACAGGTGGTGGACAGCGTCCCCGTCGTCGAAAAAGACATGACCATGAACATGCTGGTCACCGACAAAAATGTTTACCGTTTCTGACTCCTCATTCCCCTTTCCTGTGTATTCCTTGCATTCAGGCTTGATTACGCTATCCTAAACGCTGTTTCGGGTTCCATTTCCTCAGGAACGTTGAAAATCGTCTCTCCCAGCAGGGGAACCATTTTAAGGAGTGCATCCATGACTCGTCGCCGATCCCGCAATCGAACGCGATTGGTTATTTTCCTCGTCATCGCGGGCAGCGCGACCGGAATCTGGATGTGGCAAGGCAAACCCACTCCCCTTAAAAGTGAACACGAATCCGATCAAAATTCAGCCATGAAACTCGTCAAAACCCCTGACAAAACAAATCAGGCTTCAACCGAAAATAAAAAGGCCGAATCCAAGAACATTCAACAGATAGACAAAACACCGGAAAACACGCCACAGCAACCCCAATTCGCAACCGGCAACGCACTAACCAAAGCAGTCAATCCCGCCACCCAACCTGCTGCCGCTCCATCAGAAAACACCGACGGGCCAAAAGAATTTGAAAAAGCATTAGCCGACCTGCAATCGAAAAATTTCATCGCCGCCCGCACTACTTTCAACCGGGCGCTGCACGCCGGCCTCCCTGAGAATAAAATGAAAGAAGCTCGCGCGTACCTGAACCAGTTGGCGGAAAAAACCGTTTTCTCTCGCGGGGTAATCAAAAATGACCCATTGACTGGATACTACACCGTGGTCAGTGGAGACAACCTCGCTCATATCGCCAAACGACACAAAACAACCGCTGACTTTCTGGCCATGATCAATAACATTCCCAATAAAAACCTGATCCGCGTCGGCATGCGGCTGAAAGTCATTCACGGGCCGTTCCACGCTTCCATTGATAAGTCGAAACACCTGCTGCACCTGTACCTCCAGAATGTTTACCTGAAATCCTTTCCCGTTGCCTTGGGCACTAATGGCAGTACGCCCACCGGCCGCTGGCGGGTGGATAACCACCAGGTCAATCCTGAATGGGTTAATCCGCGTACCCACAAGCGCTGGCACGCCGACGATCCGGACAATCCTATCGGGGAATACTGGATCGGCCTGGAAGGTATCGAAGGGGCAGCCGTCGGGCAGATCGGCTACGGCATTCATGGGACCATCGAGCCGGAAACCATTGGCCAAAATGTTTCCATGGGCTGCGTACGACTGGCGGACAAGGATATCGAGTTGATCTTCAAGCTGCTCCTGCCGGGTCATTCCCGAGTAACCATTTATCCGTAAATCCGGGGGGTAACCGTGTCCACCGACCATCAAACAACTGTCGCGGAATTACGCGAATTGGTCGCCCACTTCATTGCCGAACGAGAGTGGGAACAATTCCACGACCCCAAAAATCTTTCCATGGCCATCGCCACCGAAGCGGCCGAATTGATGGAACATTTCCGGTGGACCCGCAACAATGAAGCTCACAAACTGCTGGAGGATCCGAACAAACGCGGGGAAATAGCCGACGAGCTGGCGGACATATTGGCCTTCGTGCTTTCCTTCGCCAATGCCACAGAAATCGATCTTTCCACCAGCCTTCGCCAAAAAATGGAAAAAAACGCCGATAAATACCCCCCGGAAGAATACCGGGGACGCTATTAAGCCCCCCGCATAAGCAAACCGCTTAAACGATCTAAAACCGGTTGCGAATACACCCCGTTTGTACCCTATCCAATACGCTTGACAGGCCTGCAGACAGGGCGGATCATTAATCCCTCACAAAAATCTTCAAGCACAGGAGCAAATAAAGCATGGCTGACTCAAAACTCACGGAGCAGGCAAAAAAACTTCTCGATACTCTGGAACAACAAGGCCTCCCCGCCGAGCGGGCGCTCGACTGGCTGAAAACCCTCAAAGTGGAAACTCCCTCTTGGGGCTACGCGGATACCGGCACCCGCTTCGGCAAATTCCACCAACCCGCCGCCGCCCGGAGCATCGAAGACAAACTCGACGACGCCGCTCATGTCCACAAGCTGACCGGCATTTGCCCTTCCGTCGCCGTCCACGTGCTGTGGGACTTCCCGGAAGGCTTCGATCCTAAGGTGGTTGATTACGCCGACAAAGCCGGCGTGCAGATCGGGGCCATCAATCCTAACCTCTTCCAGGAACAGGTGTACAAGTTCGGCAGCTTCGGAAATCGCGATCAACAAGTACGGGACAAAGCCGTTCAACACTGCCTCGACTCCATCGAAATCGGCCGACAAACAAAAAGTCGCTATCTCTCCCTCTGGTTCGCCGACGGAACCAATTATCCCGGCCAGGACGATATCCGCGCTCGCAAGCAGCGTTTCACCCAATGCCTGCAGAAAGTCCACAACGCCATGTCCAATGACATGACCATGCTGGTCGAATATAAGCCGTTCGAACCGGCCTTTTACCATACAGACATTGCCGACTGGGGGATGGCTTACCTGTTCGCCAAGGCCGCCGGCCCACAGGCCCGCGTGCTGGTCGATACCGGCCATCATTACCTCGCCCAGAATATCGAGCAGATCGTGGCTTGGCTGATCGATGAAAACATGCTCGGCGGGTTTCATTTCAACGACCGCCGTTACGCTGACGACGACCTGACCGTCGGCAGCATCGATCCCTATCAGCTCTTCAGGATCTTCAACGAGATCGTAGGGGCGTCCGTCGAGCAGGGTCAGCCGCTGGATATCGGCTACATGGTGGACCAGTCCCACAACCTCAAGCCCAAGATCGAGGCCATGATCCAGACGGTCACCGCTATTCACGAAATTTACGCCAAGGCCCTACTGGTGGATCGCAAAAAACTTAAAGACGCCCAGGCCAAGGATGATCTTGTCATGGCCGAAGAAACCTTGCGGGCCGCCTATAACACGGACACCCGACCGCTGATCGGCTACGTCCGGGAGCAAATGGGCATGGAAGCGGACGCCTTGGCCGCCCATCGGGCCGACGGATACGAACAAAGGATTGCCAAAGAACGGACCGATAAATACGGCACCCCCGGCGAGGCCAGCTACGCTTAAAGTATTGGTCCCGTCGCCGGAATTGATTAAACTTGTCTAAAATAGGCAGCGATCATGTGATTCAATAATTTTCTCGCTGCGGCAACAGTTCCGCGGCTTGTACGCCCGAC
>CAZMVS010000410.1:0-15034 GCA_964569525.1 uncultured Planctomycetales bacterium | reverse complement strand
AGGTTGAATCGGCCGAGCGAGCGGTTGTCGCCGGCCATCTCGCGCTCGCCCTGGAGCACGTGGATGGTGACCTCGGTCTGGTTGTCGGCGGCGGTGGAGAAGACCTCCTTCTTGCTGGTGGGGATGGTGGTGTTCTTCTCGATGAGCTTGGTCATAACGCCGCCAAGGGTTTCGACGCCGAGGGATAAGGGAGTCACGTCGAGCAGGACAATGTCTTCCTTGTCGCCGGAGAGGACGGCACCCTGAATGCCGGCGCCGACGGCCACCACTTCATCGGGATTGATGCTCTTGTTAGGTTCCTTGTTGAAGACTTCCTTGACGAGCTGCTGGACGGAAGGCATACGCGTGGTACCACCTACGAGGACGACTTCGTCGATATCGCTGGGGGAAAGGTTGGCGTCTTTGAGGGCCTGCATGACCGGCTGGCGAGTGCGTTCGGTTAAATGTGCAGTCAATTGTTCGAGTTTGGCGCGGGTGATGGTTTCCTGCAGGTGTTTAGGCCCGCTTTGATCCGCCGTGATAAAGGGCAGGTTGATAGAGGTTTCCTGGGTAGTGGACAGTTCGCACTTGGCCTTTTCGCAGGCTTCTTTGAGGCGTTGCAGGGCCATGCTGTCCTTGCGCAGGTCGATGCCTTCTTTTTTGCGGAACTCCTCGGCCACGTAGTTGATCAATTCTTCGTCGTAGTCGTCACCGCCGAGGTGTCCGTCCCCGTTGGTGCTGAGGACCTCGAAGACGTTATCGCCGATGTCGAGGATGGAGATATCGAAAGTACCGCCACCGAGGTCGAAGACGGCGATTTTTTCGTTTTTCATTTTTTCCAAGCCGTAAGCCAGTGCGGCGGCGGTGGGCTCGTTGATAATACGCTCCACCTTGAGGCCGGCGATTTCCCCGGCGTCCTTGGTGGCTTGGCGCTGTGAGTCGTTGAAGTAGGCGGGTACGGTGATGACCGCCTGGGTGACCTGTTCGCCGAGGTACTCTTCGGCGGTTTTTTTCAGGTCGCGAAGGACCATGGCGGAGATTTCCGGAGGGGTGTATTCCTTGTCGCGGACCTTGACTTTGACAAGGTCGGCTTCCCCGCCGGTGATATTGAAGGGGACCTGTTTTTCCTCTTCGTGGACTTCGTTATGGCGACGCCCCATGAACCGCTTGATGGAAAAGACGGTATTATGGGGGTTGGTTACCTGTTGATGCTTAGCGATTTGGCCGACGAGGATTTCGCCCTTGTCGGTAAAGCCGACCACGGAAGGGGTAATGCGTGAACCCTGGGCGTTGGTGAGTACCTTGGGCTGATCACCTTCCATGACCGAAACGACGGAGTTTGTTGTTCCCAAGTCAATGCCAATTATTTTGGACATACTTATGCTCTCCTTGGCTTCTAGACACTGCGTATTCATTTTGTCAGTATTTCTGCTTTGAGCAGCGCAAAATATTCGCTAGGATACATTTGGCAAAAGCAATGCCAAGTTGTCTCAGAAGAGCGAATTTGTTCTAAACTTTTAATTTCAAATGATTTGCGGGATTTAGCCGATGTAGAATAGAGGGGGATTTCTGCCAGAGTGGCAGAAGGTGTGGCCGAAAAATGGCATATTTGCAGATTTGCCAGCAAGGATGAGCATATGGGGATGTCGCGAAAACCGTTTGAGACGTTGGAGGGAGCTGGTTATACGGGGGTTCGTCAGTTTTCAGTGTTTCTGGAAAACCGGATTGGCCAGTTGCTTCGTTTAACGCAAGTTCTTGAGCAGAAAGATGTTAAGATTCTGGCGTTTTCGGTGATTGATTCAGTGGACTGCGCGATTGTGCGTGTTTTGTTTGATGATCCGGACCAGGCATATGAAGTGTTACAGGACGCTGGTTTTGCGGTGAGTGTTACCGAGGTGTTGGTAGTGGCGCTTCCGCCGGGGCGGCGGGCGTTGATGGCCATTTTTCAGACGCTGCTTTCCAGTGAGATTAACATTGCGTACACCTATCCGCTGATGCCTGCGGGTGAGGGGCAGGGGGTGGTGTTGTGCGTGGATAACTTGGAGATTGCGGCGGATACGTTGGGTAAGCGGAAATTTCAGGTGTTGGGGGAAGTGGACCTGAAAGAAGGATTCTAAGAGCTGCCATTATGACGCGGGCGGGCAGCGGGCATATCCTGTGTAAGCTACTATAATGACAAAAGATAGGTGATTTTGTCCGGTGGTATTAAACTTGCTTGCAGTATGGGCGTATAAGAGAGGAAGAATTTCGAGCATTCTGTGAAAGAGTGCTTTTGTTAAGGAGAAGCGGCAATGTTTTTCGGTTTAATTGATCCGATGTATTTACTGATGGTGTTTTTGCCGGCGATGGTTTTGAGTTTGTGGGCACAGGCAAAGGTAAAAAGTGCCTTTCATCGGGGCAAGCAAATTGCCTCGCGGCGAGGATATACCGGTAGGCAGATAGCGCAAGAGATTCTGGATGCTAACAGCATACGGGATGTGCGTATCGAGCCGGTGCAGGGGCAATTGAGTGACCATTATGACCCGCGGAAAAAGGTGTTGCGTTTGAGTCCGGATGTTTATAACGGTCGGTCGCTGGCGTCGGCTGGGGTGGCGGCGCATGAAGTCGGTCATGCGATTCAACACGCTCGCGGGTACACGCCTTTGAAGTTGCGGAACGCGGCAGTACCGATTGCGAGTTTTGGTTCTAACGCAGGGATGTTGCTGGCAATGGGAGGAGTCCTGTTACAGATGACCTCGATGATTGGTCTAGGGGCGATTTTGTTTGCCGGCGTGGTGGTGTTTCAGTTGGTAAATTTGCCGGTGGAGTTCAATGCGAGTCGAAGGGCGAGGGATACGTTGGTGATGAACGGGCTGGTGGATGAGAAGGAAGACAAAGAGATCGCCAAGGTGTTGAACGCGGCGGCTTTTACGTACGTGGCGGCGACAATTACGGCGATATTAACCCTGCTGTACTTTTTGATGCGTTCGGGATTACTGGGGGGTAGAGATTAAAATAAGTGTAGGAAAATCAGGTTGAAGATCAATCGGCATTCTGGGAGTGTAAACAGGGTGCCGATTTTTTTGTAGAATTTTCGTGTGGGTAAACGGGTGGTGAAGAAGATTTCGTGTTGTGAGTTGAAGGGAAGCCTGGGTGAATGATGAAAGCGATGACGCGTCAAAAGCGATTTGTATTGGTGGCGATGGTGGCGGCGGTTGTGCTGGTCGGGTTGGGGGTTAAGTTCGGGCGGCATTATGTGATGGCCAAGCGGTTTGGGGTGGTGGAAGAAGGGGAGATTTATCGTTCCGGGGAGTTGCGGGAATGGCCTTTGGAGCGGGTGATCGAGGAATATGATATTACGACGATTTTGACGTTGTTGCAGGATGTGCCGGATCCTGTGCAGGATGCGGAGCGGCGGGTTGCGAGGGAGAAGGGCGTTCGTTTGTTGCGGATCGGTATGCCGGGGGACGGTTGTGCGGATTATGCGAAGCTGGACCGGGCGGCGGATATTTTGGCGGATGAGAAGCTTCGGCCGATTTTGGTGCATTGTGCGGCGGGGGTGAACCGCACGGGTGCGGTGATTGCAGCGTGGCGGATGAAGCATAGAAGTTGGTCTTTGGAAGAGGCGATAGAGGAGAGCAGGGAATTCGGTTATCCGTTGACGGACAAGCCGAGATTGTATGAGCATATCAATGGTTATTATGAGCGGTTGCAGCAACACGTGAGGAACAATGAGACAAGGCCATGATGGTTGGTGTTTTTGTTGTGGTTGAGGTTGTTCAAGGCAGCCATCAACAATAATTAGAAGAGCGCAATAAAAAATCGGGATCGATTAAGATATCGATCCCGATGCATAATACCTAAATAATCAGTGAGCGTTACCGGCGTCGCCGACGCAATAAGGCCAAGCTGCCGAGAGCGAGCAAGGAGAGGCTGCCGGGTTCGGGAAGCGGCATTGAGACGGTACCGCTACTGACAACCTCATGATTAATATTTGTGTAGGTTATGGAGGCGTCACCTATTTGCGGGGTTCCCGCGTAGATATGCCAATCACCTATTTCCTGATCGATGGTGCATGGTGCAGAGCTGGTTTCCCACGTCATGAGTGGCCCGTTCCAATTAACGGCCCAATTGTCAGGGCCATCCGCCCGGATCCACGCGGCGGAGTATTCCCAGCTTACCTCCCAATCATACAGATCTTCAATTCCGCCATAGTTGGTTAGTGTGTACGAGTGGTCATACTCGTCGTTCAGGTCATCGTAAGTCCAGCCATTGTACACCAATTCCGCATCTGCAAAGGCTTGGCCGGCGACCATAAGCAGAGCGCCGATGACTAACATCACGAATAGCTTCTTCATAGTGTCCCTCCTTTAATGATCAAGAAGTGTTAACGTACATGTTAAATGCAAAATTGCCCCGAAGCCAAATCGGGTATTTTATTTAGTTTACACCGATTGCATGTATTGCGCCAATCATATTTTTAAATATTTTTTTTCTAGGATTGGCAAGTAATGTACATTTGGAGGGTAAATCTTGCCATGTTTAAGGGTTCATTTTTGATTTACTAGGGTGTGACTTTCATTCAAAAATGTTGTAATATTCGAAATGAAGACTACTTATGAAAATTTGGCTTATTTACGCTAAAAAGACAGCGGGTATGCAGGAGGGCAGAAAGCAACTTGCATAGCCCTGCGATACGGCGGCCAAAAGTTTTGTTTTCGGGCCTTAATGGGGGGTAGTACATTCTTCAGTTAATATTGCCCCGAGTTTTATCCGGGACAGTCGATTTTACGGAAGCGTAGCTCCATAAGCATCCTGGAAAACGGCGAAGTCGGCCTGGTCAATGTCATTGTCGATATCGAAGTCGCCGGACAAAAAGGCCCCGTCATCGGGGAGTTCACATTCGGGAGGCAGGGCAAAAAGATCGTAGGGGACATTGGGTCCGGTTGCACATGTCTGGAACATATCAAAATCCTGGTTATCAACTTGGCCGTCGTTGTTGAAATCGCCGAGCAGTCCGGAGGGGGCGTTGTACAGAGCGATGGTGGTGAGTTCAGGCAATTCGGTTAGGACGGCTTCATTTACGGGATCGACGCCGGTGGTTACATTTTGCCAGGTACCGCCGATAAGGGCATAAGCCTGTATAGTCATGGGGTCGCCGACAACGTCCGTTGAGCTGTAGGGAATTTCCGTTGGTATGGGACCCGGATAGAGGACGGCATCGGTGGAGAGTTTGTACATATATTCATGTTGCATGCCGACGCCGGGAGGTGGGGGGATTTCCGGATCGCCCATGGTGGTGGTTACATATAGGGAGCCGGGGGCACTGGCGCCGGGGATGGTGATTTCCC
Organism: uncultured Planctomycetales bacterium; assembly: GCA_964569525.1. Lineage (GTDB taxonomy): Bacteria > Planctomycetota > Phycisphaerae > UBA1845 > PWPN01 > JAAYCU01. The sequence continues at coordinate 9,725 of CAZMVS010000410.1, read as the reverse complement.
ACAGGTGTGCGTCGAGGCATTCATAACAGGAAGCCAAGGACGTTCGATAGTTGAGGACCTGCATGCCGCCGGCGACGATTTCGATGGGGGAGGCGGCGTCGTAGTGGGCGAGAACGGTATCGCTGTCTTCGCTGACCATGTCATAGTCGTTGCGGGCGACTACGACGAAGGTATGAATAACGTCGGCTTCCAGGTCAAATAAATCGTAGAAGGTGCCGGGTGTGACGGCGACCAGTTCGTCAGTGTTTTCGTTGTAGATTTCGTACTGGAGGATGTTGGGTTCGTTGACCGGGTCCCATTGGAGATGGACGTCAACGGTATCCGTTGATGTGCCGGTGATGCAACAAACTACATTTCTGGGATGGCCGTCCGGTTCGGTTACGCCGGTATTCGCGCAACTAGCCCCGCTTTCCTTGGGTAGGGCCTCGTTTGATGGCGTTATGGTACCGCTGGTGGTCTGGTTGAGCACTTTTTTCCATTTTTTAACTTTTTTCGACCCCGTATAAATGACCTCTATGCCATTGCCGCTGGTTAACGAATTCGAGGAGCCGTTGGAATAGATGCTGAGATAACACTTTCCGTCAGCGGCGGTGTGTACATCCCATGTCCAGCCGGCGGGTAAGCCGTTTACTTGCCAATTGCTTTTGTTGCAGTCGCCTATCCAGACGTGGAGGTCTTTGGTTTTATTGTGAGGGGGGAAATAAGGTGTGTAGGTGATTTTTGTGCCCTGGCTGGGGTCATTAGGATCCACCGGCTCGATGGTGCTTTCCGTGCTATTGTCGGGACTCATAGTAAGGATGCCGCCAATTTTGGCTGTTTTTCCATCATAATCAACGGTTAATTTATCACCAGCATCCGTGATCGTTGAAGTTTTGTAGGTTCCTGTAGCGGGGTCCATGTATTGAAAGGTTCGCGTGTTACCGCTTCCGCTTATTTCGCGGGTCGTAACGTAGTGGCCTTCATCTCCTTTCGAGCCGGGATATTTGAGCAATATAATAATGTCTTCCCCATGTTCGAATTCATCATCGAGGAAACCGAAATCTCTGTAAGCACTTCTGTTGGAGGGGCATTTGGCTTTTAGCTGCTTTTTATGTGCGCCATCCTGGCCATTGGGTCCTTCGTTGATCAATCTGTTCATGGCGTTGCGGAGTTTGTGGGTATCTGTACCATCACTGTCCGTTCCGGCATCATCCTCCAGTTGATCTTTCATGTCGTCGATGTCGTTGCTTCCGCCGCGCGTTTTTATGTCGGGATAGCCGTTTTGTTGGAACCACTTGATGCAGGAAGCGGCGGCGGTTGGGCCACAATCATTCAGGCCTTCTTGCTGAAGCTTGGGTACATCGTGGGTTTTTGCGACCGCCATTTGTGGAGCGAGTTGGAATATGGCAAAGGCAGTCAGTAAAAGCAAAGTTCGCCATACCATTTTTTGCTGAACGAACGAAGAGAAGGGGTGAGGGTTGGAAGACTGTCGGGCCATGATCAACCTCCAAATAGAGCTTAATAGTTAAATTGTTGATTCGGTTTTGGGCAAAAGTACTTTCATTTTTAATTGTTATCGGTTCAAGAGCAATGTGAAATGGCGTTAATGCAGGGCCAAATCATAGTTTTTCAAGAAATAAGTTTAGCAGAAGGGATGTCGGGATGACAGAAAAAAATAATGCAATCCAGGTTTATAAAGGTGACCATACGTGCGTTATCGATCGAAAAGCTTTGAAATCTAGATGGGTTTTCTGTTATGAGCCGATTAAGATTGCGTGTATTACAAAGGGTAACGTTTGGAGGTGTGCAGGAAAATCGGTTTTTAGCGGGAAGGGCCCGTTTTAGCGGTGGATGTAAAAGTTCAAGTATTCAATCGGGCTTTGGCGGTGTTTTCGTGTACGGAAGGAGGGGGATCAGTCGGATGATTCGGCGAGGGGTTTGTTGTGGAGTTTCATGGGGCCGCGGTCGCCGGCGGAGGTGAGTTTGAGGTTGAGGCCGCCGTTGTTTTGTAAGGTGAGTCGCCAGGTATCGCCTTTACGTACGGGGACATAGACGGCTTCGCCCTGGGCGACGCGGACGCCGTCTTCTTCGGCCAACTGGGGATCGGTGGCGTAGTCCCAGAATTTGGACCAGAGTTTCTTTTCCAATTCGCCGGGATTGGGATTGACGCGATAGACGCTGGGGATTTTGTGTTCGGTGTCAACGGCGAAGCCTTCGATAGGCTGCTGGTGTTCGCCATAGATGCGGCGGAACAGGGTCAGGCTTTTGCCGCGGAGGGGATCGCCGGCGGCGACCTTGTCGTGTTCGAACTTGATGACCAGAGCGTCGAAGAAGATTACGTCGTCATAAATGACGAAGCGTTTAGCTGGGAGGGTGTTGCCTTGGCGGTCGATTTCGATGAACTCGAGGGTTGAGATCGGTTTATCCGCGGGCCGGCCGTTGACGAATTCGCCGGGGCGGACCTGGTCGATGATGTGGATTTCGGCCAGGCGTTGACGGGCGGATAAGCGGGCGATTTTCTGTTGCAGTTCGCGTTTTTGGCGGACCAGTTTTGCGTTTTCTTCGCGTAGTTCGCCGATGGTGTCCGGCCAAAGGAACCAGAGAGTGCCCGTGCCGGAAGCGGCTAAAATGGCGAGTCCAAGCATCCATTGGAAGAAACGCATTGGTGTGATCCACTCCTATCTTTTCATTCGGGCCTCGTGCTTCCTTGCAATTTGCCCACCGCTGTAAGAAGGATCAACTGCATTATACACGGCAAAACCGGGATTGTCGCGTTGCAAAAATGGTTGTTATTGATCCGTCAGTACGTTGATGCGGCGGAGATAGTTAACCGAATCGGCAATTTGTTGTAATTGCGTGGTTTCATCCCAATCCTCACCTTCGATGCCCTGGATTTCAATGGTGCAAGGTCCGGAAAAGTTATGTTGTTCAAGCAGGCGGAAGATGCCGGGGAAGTCCACTATGCCGGTGCCCAAGGCGGCGAAATGCCATTGGCCGAAGTTGCCGGGGGTGTCCTTGAGGTGGATACCGGCGGTGATGTCGATCAGTTTTTGCAATTCGTCGAGCATGTCGAGGTTGTGGTTGTAGTAGTAAACGTTGGCGGTGTCGAAATTGATGCGGATGCGGGGGTGGTTGACGTTGATTATGGTTTTGCGGGCCTGCTGGGCGTTGGTGGCAAGGTCGGGATGGGTTTCGAGGACGCAGGTGACGCCGTAGATGTCGGCATAATCGGCGATGGCACGGAGGCGGTCATATACGAGAGAGCGATCCGTTTGGCCGGCTTTTAAGCAGAGCAAACAAAGTGGAGCGTTCAAGGCGGCGCAAGTTTCCAGTTGAGGCCGCATGGATTCGACGGCGTCGGGGGCGGTGATGTCGCAACGGCCCTGGAGGCAGACGGGTTTAAGGCCGGCGTTGTTGCAGCGGTGGCGGAAATCGTCGATTTGGTCGGCGGGTGGAATTTTGGCTTCGATATAGCGGATCCCCAGGCTGGGTAAATGTTCCCAGGCCTTCTCTTGGTAAGGGCCATAGCCGGCGAGTCGGAATGCGATAAGGTTGTTCATGGGCGAAGGCTTTTTATTTCGATGTTGTTCTAATCTTACGTAACCTTTTAGTGTAAGGGCGACAATCTATGGATTAAAGGTTTAAGATTTCTCTCCTGGTGCGCCGGGAGAGATGACAAAAAGCGGGATCGGCATGACAATAATTAGGAATCATTGTCCATTTATGAATACTCTCTAATCGGAAGCGGTTACCGGTTCATATTGAGTTGCGGTGCGGTCGATGGAGCAGTTTTGGCCGTAGCCGGCAGGAGTACCCAGGCCGGTTTTATAGCGGAAGATGGTCCAAGCGGTTTCAACGAAGTAGGTCAGGGGGTGGCGGCCTTTGACGAAGGTTCCTTCGCGCAGGGAATTGAGGAAGGACTGCGGGTCGTCGAAGGGTGGTATCCACTGGTGGCAGGCGTCGAGGGTTTGGCCGTGGTGGATATCGCTGCCTACGATATTGGGCAGTTGGAGACGGGCGGCCAGTTGTTCGGCCTTGTGATTGACGGATTCCAGAATATTTTGAGCGTTCCAGACTTCGACGGCGTCGATCATATCGATGATGTCGTCAACCGCGTCGCGCAGCCCACAGCCGAAGAAGCGGTTAAAAGGGTGGGGGACGATGACCAGGCCGCCTTGTTGATGGATCAGTTCAGCGGTGCGGCTGGGGGGATGGCCGGGTTCGATATGTTCATGGAGAAATAATCCGATCAAATGTCCCTGATTCGTGGAGATTTCTTCGCCGATAATAACCTGAAGATCGGGACCTGCGGTAGCGGCCATTTGTCGGGCGCCTTCGATGGTGTCGTGGTCGGTTATCGTGAGGCAGTTGATTTGCCGCTGTCGGGCCAGTTTCGCGATGGTGTCAACGGAGAGGTTGCTGTCGTCGGAATAGTCCGTATGGATATGGAATACGGTTTTGAGCGGATCCATATTTACCCCTGCGATAATGAGTTAAATACCTTTTCCGGCGGAAGTTGAACCAGCTTTCGTGAGATTATAGCACAGCGGTTCCAATGGTCGATTGTAAGAATAATGGAATATATAGGGGATTAAAGCAAATATTTTTGTGTGGGTGCTCGACGTTGAATTTATAGGACGTTAAGATTTGAAGGTCGGCTTTTAGGCAGGGCGGTTTTGTTCAGGATGAGGCCGATCAATTCTTACATGAACGCGGCAGCGGCGAGCGTCAGGATGAGCACAGCGACAGTCGAATAAAAATCATGTTGTCAAATCGGCGGTGGAGCGAGATAAGCCTTTGCGGCCGACAAACGAGGATCAAAACATGGCCAGGGAAGTAGTGCTGGTAACCGGTGGGGCGGGATTTATCGGGTCGCATTTGTGCATGCGGTTGTTTGACGAGGGCTATCACGTCATTTGCCTGGACAATTATTACACCGGTCGGCGGGAGAATTTCGGCGAGCGTTACGAAGAATTGATGCTCAGTGGGCGGTTTGAGTTTCTTCGGCATGACGTGATCGAGCCCATTTTGTTGGAGGTGGGTCGGATTTTTCACTTGGCGTGTCCAGCCAGTCCGGTTCATTACCAATACAATCCGGTCAAGACGATCAAGACCAATGTGATCGGGACCTATCGGATGCTGGGTTTGGCCAAGCGAGTCAAAGCCCGGTTTTTGTTAGCCAGCACGAGTGAGATTTACGGGAATCCGGAGGTGCATCCTCAAACGGAGGATTATTGGGGGAATGTGAATCCGATTGGGATACGCAGTTGTTATGACGAGGGCAAGCGGGTGGCGGAGACGTTGGCGGCGGATTATCACCGTCAGCAGGGGGTGGATATTCGCATCGCCCGGATTTTCAATACGTATGGTCCGAACATGGCGGTGGATGACGGGCGGGTGATGAGCAATTTTATCTGCCAAGCTTTGCGGGATGAGCCGCTGACCGTTTATGGTGAAGGCAGCCAGACGCGGAGTTTTTGTTATGTTTCGGATTTGGTGGATGGGTTGTTTCGTCTAATGGACAGCGAGACTTATGAGCCGGTGAACCTGGGCAATGACCGGGAGATATCCATGCTGGAGTTGGTACAGTCGATCAGCAGAGTGATAGGTCGGGAATTGCCGGTGGAGTATCGCCCGCTGCCGCAGGATGATCCGGTCCGTCGCCGGCCGGACCTTACACGGGCCCGGCAGGTGTTGGGTTACGAGCCCCGGGTATCGCTGGAAGATGGATTGCGGCAGACTGTTACCTATTTTGCCGGGCAGCTTGGGGTTGAGAAATTCTCTCCGATCGCGTGAAATTGTGATCATACAATAGGGAAATTGACGGATTCGCTTTTTGTGGCACGGAAAGCGAGGCAGGGTTGTTATTTAGTGTTGAATAGAAGGTATGGCGCGCAACGACATTTACCTAAATGTGGAAAGGGATATTCAGGATGGACCAGGAGATTCAGGCTGCGGTTGATAACTGGTTGAATGATCCGGCCATTGCGGAGGCGGATAAAAAGGAAATTCGCGAGTTGGTGGATAAGGGTGACGAGACGGAGTTGGCCAACCGGTTTTTCCGTCCGCTGGAATTTGGTACCGGGGGTATGCGAGGGATCATCGGGGCGGGTATCCATCGGGTGAACAATTATACGGTTGGGGGGGCAGCCCAGGGATTGGCCAACTATGTGGCGGCCCAAGGTGCGGAGGCCAAGAAGGCCGGTGTCGCCATTGCATGTGACAGCCGTTTGATGAGCGACGAGTTTACCAAGCGGACCGCCTGCGTGATGGCGGGCAATGGGATCAAGGCCTATGTTTTCGAGTCGTTGCGGCCGACGCCGGAGCTGTCGTTTGCGGTCCGCAAGCTGGGTTGTTCAGCGGGTGTAGTTGTTACAGCCAGCCACAATCCGCGGCAGTACAACGGTTTTAAGGCGTATTGGTCCGACGGGGTGCAAGTGGTTCCGCCGCATGATGAAAATATTATTGAGGAAGTGCGCAAGGTGGGCGGTTTCGGTAACGTGAACGCCATGGAATTTGAACAGGCGAAGAGCGCGGGTTTGATCGAGGTTATCGGCAAGGAGATTGACGAGGCTTTTTTGGAGAAGGTGCAGGAATCGTGTTTGAATCCGGAGCTTTGTCGGGAGCAGGGCAAGTCGTTGAAGATTGTTTTTACGCCGTTGCATGGGACGGCGGCGGTGTTGGCCCCGGAGGCTTTGCGGCGGAGGGGGTTTCAGAATGTGAGCGTGGTTCCCGAACAGGCGGAACCTGATGGTAATTTCCCCACGGTGAAGAAGCCGAATCCCGAGGAGGGGGAGGCTTTGGACATGGGCATAGAGTTGGCCCGGAAGGAAGGGGCGGATTTGGTGATCGGGACTGATCCGGATGCCGACAGGATGGGGATTGCCGTTCGTGTTGGTGACGGGAAGTTTGAGTTGATCACCGGGAACCAGATTGCTTCGTTGATGACTTATTACATCTGCGAGCAGATGACGCGGAATAAGACTTTTCCGAATAACGCGGTTTTGGTTACGACGATTGTGTCGGGTGACATGATGAAGGATATCGCCCGTTCTTACGGGGCGGAGGTGACCGAGACGCTGACGGGGTTCAAGTGGATCGGCCAAAAGGTTTGCCAATATGAGTATGAAGGCAAGCCGGGTAAACCTTCCAAAACGTATATTTTCGGGGCGGAGGAAAGTTACGGTTATATGCCGTCAACTTTTGTTCGGGACAAGGATGCGATTACGAGTACGGCGTATATTGCGGAGATGGCTGCCTTTTTCGCGTCGCAGGGTAAGGGTTTGTACGAGGTTTTGCAGGATTTGTTTCAAAAGTATGGTTATTACCATGAAGCGACCAAGAGCCTGGAATTGCCTGGGGCGGAAGGTGCCGGTCGGATCAAGGCCATGATGGAAGAGTTGCGCAGTGATCCGCCGCGGTCTTTGGGTGGGGTGGAAGTGAAGAACTTTGCGGATATCGCCACCGGGGAGATTGTGGACGTGAAGACGCAGGAAGTGGAGGGGAATTATTATTTGCCGTCGAGTGACGTGGTCATATTCCATTTGGCGGACGGGACCAAGGCCATTGCCCGGCCAAGCGGTACCGAGCCGAAGATCAAGTTTTACGCGTTGACCCGAGAAAAGCCGGGTGATCTTGAAGCGGCCAGGAAAAAGGCGGAGGAGAAGACGCAGGCCATCTTTGAGGATCTGATTGCCCGGGCGAAGTGAGGGAATCGGTTTTGCTTGAGGAGATTCGTTACAAAAGGAAGGGTGAATATGCGTTAGTTTGGAGGATCATGAAACTTTGCTTACTTGCAGGTTGAAGAAAGTTGAACTGGTATGACCCTTTCAGATGAAGAGCTGTGTTTGATTGATGAGCGCATGATGCGGCAGGCGTTGGTAGGGGCGGAAAGAGCGCTCGAGTCGGATGACGTGCCGGTAGGCGCGGTGGTGGTGCACGAGGGGAGTATCATTGGTCGCGGGTATAACCAGCGGGAGTTGTTGCAGGATCCGACGGCCCATGCGGAGATGATCGCTTTGACCGCGGCGGCGTCGGCGATGGAGACCTGGCGGCTGGAAGGCTGCACGATGTACGTGACGCTTGAGCCGTGTGTCATGTGTGCGGGGGCGTTGGTATTGGCGCGGATGGAGCGGCTGGTGTTTGGTGCGTATGATCCCAAGGCGGGGGCCTGCGGGTCGGTGTACAACGTCGTGGAAGACGAGCGGTTGAATCATCGGTTGCAGGTGACGTCGGGTATTCTGGCTGACGAATGCGGGGCCATGCTGACCGAATTTTTCGCCCGCAAGCGGGCCATGGGTAAGAAGTAGAATCCGGTGGAGCGTAGGCGGATTCGGGGCGTGGTGCTTGTCTAAAAACAAGTTTGCAGGGTGGGACAGGGGCGTCAAAAGATTCTCAAGAAGTCCATCAAAGGTCATTCACGTCCGATAATCATCGGAATTATTAAAAATTTTAACAAATTTTGCTCCAGACGTCGATCTTTTTGTAATACTTATAGGCTGGTTGTTTCATTTCCTGTTCGTTGATTTCAAGGAAGGAATTCGTTTGTGAGTACTGAACCCGACGTGGGAAGCGTTTCGCAACAATCGCGTTTGTCCTTATATGTTCATCGTTTTGCGTATGAGGTTCTTGCCCCCGCCACGGTCTTTTTCCTCTACTTTTATAAGGAATGGTCAAGCCAGACGGAGGAGAATACGCGTTACCTGGGGATGTGGAGCCTAGAGGATATGGCCATTGGTTTGATTTGCGTGGCGATTCCACTGGCGGTGTGGATATTTTTTGAGCAGTTGGTTCGGTTGACTCGTTCTGCTTTTCTGGTGCGGGTGAGCAATCATCTGTTTTTGCTGATTGCAGCGGAAGTTTTGTTTCATGTTGCGGATTATTGGTTCTGTACTTCCATAGGGAAGCGAATATGGTATTTGTATGGTATTAACGTCTTGCGTTGCATGGCATATGGGCTGGTTGGTTATTCATTTTTCAAGAATTGGAGCGGATTGCATCGGCGAGTTCGCCAGTGTTGCCTGATTATTTTGCCGGGGATTGTCCTGGTGGTTATTTCAACTTTGGGGTATTCGCGGTTTCCGAAACGGATGGATCCGCTTTCGGTGGTCACGTCAGCCGCTGTGGTTGACCAGTCGGTACAGGATTCGGAAGCGGCTCCCGTGTACGTGTTTATTTTCGACGAATGGTCTTATCGGCGATCATATGAGCGGGATCAGTTGAAGCCGATGTTTGAGAACGTGAAAGCCTTGAGCGAGCAGGCAATTATGTTTACGGACGCTCATTCGCCGGGGAATTATACCATGGTTTCCTTGCCGCCATTTTTGTTTCAGACCGAAAAAGAGGTGAAACTTAAGGGTGGGCAGACGGGATTCGTGCAGGATGACGAGTTTGTTCCCAGTTGTGAGTGTCGCTCGATATTCAATGTTGTGGAGGGGATGGATTACCTGTCAGTCCTGATCGGGTTTCACCTGCCTTACGGGTGTTGGCTGGGAGATCAGGTGGACGTATGTCGGACCTATCCTTTTGTGGTTGACTCGGATGACTGGTTTGAGAGTTGTGTCAATCGTTACTTATTTTCCCTGTCCGCATCGAAGAATCCACTCAGCAGGGCGCTGTATAAAAGTTTCTCAATCCAGACGTGTTATGATTATTACTATCAGCTTCATCCGACGATGCAGGGTGATATTGAAGACGTTTTAATGCGCGGGCCGGCGAAAACCTTTGCCATATTTCACTACATGTTG
>CAZMVS010000409.1:0-2759 GCA_964569525.1 uncultured Planctomycetales bacterium | reverse complement strand
CCGCGGGCAAAAAGGATAATGCAGCCATGGCACTGCCACAATCGCCCTGGGTCGAGAGAAAAAGAGTTGATATTAGTCTTAACGTTGCAGCCTGGAATCTGGGAACAGGAGAATCCGCTGTGTTTTCTTTTGCGTTGCAGGAACCGGGTTACAGGGCAGTGGTAGATGATCTTATGGCACGCCGCTGTGCCTGGGCTTTTAACATTAAAACCTTGGGAACCGCAGGTTTATTGGTGCTTGCAAAGCGCCGGGGCCTGATAAATTCGGTTTCAGACAGGGTGGCCAGGCTTCGTGATGCAGGCTTGTACCTTTCGGATGCTGTGGTTCAAATTATTTTATCTGAAGCAGAAGAATAGTTGTAAGTTGTAGGTTTTAGGAAAATACGTCACAATCTTTTTGACAAATCCCTTTACAAACCGGTTTGAATGTTTTAAACAAAAGCCTTTAAAATGCTTCCGAAGGGCAAATTCCTGGTATATAACCAACCAGTAGCTCAGATGATTTGCTTAGTAGCCCAATCCGACAAGTCACCCAACGGGAGACAGTTAATTGTTGGATAGAGCCCAGCGGCCCTCCGTTCGGCACGGCCGGGATCAAAATTTATTCAACAATGAAACAACGTCCCCCCGTCCCCCCTGCCCGCATTCCGGCGGAATCCGGAATCCGTGCGATTTCTATCGGACGCCATGGCTGATGTTCTGTAGGCCTGCCCGCATTTTAAAACGGCCTTGTTCTAAAGATTCGTTTGCGGTACGCTCAGAGGTACAATCAGGCCAAGTGTCGGGGACGTTGTCCGCCCCCAAGCCGCTAAAAAAAATTCGCGTAAAGGAGGCGGGAATGGAAGCTTCTGAAAATGTAATTAACATCAACTCAATTGTCGGGAGCGATCTGAAACAAATCATTGAACAAATAGAAAAATCAGGCCAATCGATTCTGATTGTCCGTGGTAACAAACCAATTGCCAAGATTATTCCCCAGAAGAAAAATGATCCTCTAGAGATGGATTCGATGCTGGAAGGGGCTTGTTTTGTCGGTGATCCCACGGAGCCCCTCTCGGATTCCGACTGGCCGGAAGAATTGAGATGATTTTACTTGATACACATACGGCTGTCTGGCTTGCTTCCGACCAGAGCCAACTGTCTATGGATGTGAAAAAAACAATATCCCTATATGCTGACAAGTTGCATATATCCGTCGTTTCAGCCTGGGAAATATCGATGCTTTACAGGAGAAAAAAGCTTCGCTTGCCAATTGAACCAGAACTGTATCTGGATCGTATGGTAAAACAGCATGCATTAAATGAAGTGCCTTTGTCTCGCCATATTGCACAATTATCCGTTCGTTTGCCGGAAATTCACAACGATCCATTTGACAGAATCCTCATTGCCATATGCCAGGCCAATGAATGGACCTTGTTGTCCAAAGACAGGGTGATTGCCAAATATCCTGATATCCGTGTTGTCTGGTAAGGGTTTGAGCTTTAGGAGGATCTTCTTTGGCCGCTTGTTAGACAGGCTGTTCCCGCCTGCAAATCGTTTCAAGTTTGAACAATGTTTAAAATGAGGGAGTGGAATTATGGAAAGGCAATGGATTGTATCCGACCCGAAGGTTATGATGGGTAAACCTTTGGTTGCAGGGACCCGCATCACCGTCGAGTTGATCTTGGAAAAGCTAGCCGCTGGAGAAACCGTCGAACAGGTTCTCGAGGCCCATCCTCGATTGACCCGGGAAGCGGTTCAGGCCGCGCTCACATTTGCTGCCCAGGCTTTACGGGCGGATGTGGTGTACCCGATTGCTGAGGCGACTGCATGAACTTGCTGGCGGATGAGAGTGTAGATGGTCCCATAGTTGAGTTTCTACGTCAAGCTAGGCACCAAGTGGGGTACGTAGCCGAAATGGAGCCAGGAATTTCGGACGATGCAGTCCTTGATGTGGCCAACCGCGAAGGGAGCTTGTTACTGACGGCCGATAAAGACTTTGGCGAGTTAGTTTATCGCCGGCGTCGTCTGATGCCAGGGGTAGTCCTCATCCGCTTGGCAGGCTTATCACCGAGGGAAAAGGCTGACGTGGTGGTTGCGGTGATTGATGAGCATGGGGCGGAACTGCCCCGGGCATTCACGGTCGTTGCGCCTAAGTCGGTTCGCATCCGTCGTTCAACAGCATGAGTCAAAGAGAGCTTGCCTAACCCTTTATAAGCCCTCCCGGTGTCAAGGGTAAAAGTATCCCTAAGGTTGGAGTTGGCGGCGTGAGGGTCTCGGCACGTTATGTTGCGAGTCTGATTATGCGGATTGGGGAGGTGTGAGGCTGGTAGTTTGAATGTTGCATAACGGGCCGGCATTTCGGTTGAGAATAGTGTGGCTCGGCGGCCTTGCGCCTTTGGCGAAGTTCAGAATTCCGGATTGGCGAGAAGGGCGCCACAGATTGTTTGGAGGTAATCGTCATCTGTGTGGCAAGAGATGGCCACTAAGCTCATCATATTTTCGGAATTGTTCGTCGAATGACATCAGTTGGGCGCCATGCGTGATGGCAGTGGCGATAATAATTCGGTCAGCGGGGTCACGATGATGATCTGGAAGATTGGCAGCAAGAACAGCTATTTGCCGGTCAATCGGCAAGCATGTTATGCTGCTATCGGAAAGCCCGACATCGATCCATTTCTCTGAAGGCATCTCCAGTTGGATTCTGCCACGTTTCGCAAGATACACGACTTCCCAACAACTTATCGAAGAGATACAAACCTGCTCTGAATTCTCAATAGT
>CAZMVS010000408.1:0-3582 GCA_964569525.1 uncultured Planctomycetales bacterium | reverse complement strand
CCGAACGGGGCGGGCAAGACCACCCTGCTGCGTGCAGTGGCCGGTCTTCAGCCCTTGACCTGCGGTGTTGTGCGGATACTGGGCCAAAACTTACACGCGGAAGCCACGGAAGCTTTCCGCTGGCTTGGCTGGGCCTCGGACAATCCCCCTTTGTATAAAAGTCTTACCGTACGCCAGTTCCTGCGCTTCATCGCCAAGGGGTACCAATTGGATCCCAAGCAAATCGACGACAAGATCTCCTATTGGCTGAAACATTTATGGCTGCAAAGCAAGGCGGATTTGATGATAAAGGAACTCTCCCGGGGCATGTGGCAGCGTGTGGGGATTGCCCGGACTATGCTGCCTGATCCAAAGGTGGTGCTGTTGGACGAACCGGCAGCGGGACTCGATCCTGCCGGCCGCGTTGAGTTCCGTCAGTTCCTATGCAACCTGCGAGACATGGGCAAAGCGGTGATAGTCTCTTCGCACATCCTGGCGGACATGCCTGACTATTGCACCCATCTGGCTATCATGGACGCTGGGGCCATTGTCGAATATGACACCATTGATCAGATTTCAGCCCCGCGTGACGGTCAACGATGTCAATACAGCATCACCCTTTGCCACCCCGCGAATGATGTAGAAGAGATGCTGGCCGAATTTCCAGGCATTGAAAATGTCCATGTGGCGGGTGAAAACATCACCTTCGAGTACATTCGGGATCCAAAAGCTGCAACCGAATTGCTCTCCGGACTGGTTAAAAAACAACTTCCAGTAGCGGCATTCACTCCGGGCGCACAAAACCTCGAAGAATATTACTTAAGTACCGGTATCAAACAGGTGGACTAATGATATTACAAAAGATGATCAAAAACGCAATTGCCTGGATTCATTACCTGGCCAAAAAACAGAGTTGGGAATTATACTTACTCTGGTTGGCATACCTGGGCATCATGGCTCTGCCCCTTTTGATATTACAGTCCGAAAAATACGATTGGGACGATATCGATGAATTTTATTACACCTGTGTCCCGCTTGCCCACGGAATCATCTGGGGCGTGATGGTCTTTTTCTATGGCATAGGTTCTGTCGAAAACGACATCAATTCCAGGATGATCGAATCGCACCGCCTGATGCCCATGACGGGACAACAGATAATACTTGGTTATATAGGAAGCATTTTGGCGGCGGTTGCGCCTCTGGGACTTTTTAACTTTGTCGTCGGAATCGCCGTATTTTCGCCCTGGGATATCGCCTTGCACGATTGGTGGGTAGCCAATGCGCTATTGGTGGTTTATGTGCCGTTCCTGTGTATGTCCGCCTTGTTTATGAGGATGATCTGTGGCCGAAAAATAGCCACCCTGATCGCCTTGGGTATATTGGTATTTTTCGGTTGGTATCTCATTTTGATGATCTTTCCCGCAATCACCTTAATCGCCATACCTTGGTTACAACTCATTCCCGGGTACGAGTATATCAATGGCGATATGCCTCTGGATCAATTACGTTATTATTACGTCTTATCCATCCTGTACGTCATATCCCTCACTATTATCCTTTTTATGGTATGCGTACGGAAATATCGGCAACCACGACAAACCTGGTTAAGCCCGGCAATTTCACTGGTGTTCTTCGGCATATGGGTACTGGCCACAAAGTCCGCCCTGGAATTCTGGTTGTTCACTGGAGCTAGTTTTTATGACGATGACGGCACCATGTATTTTTCTCTTGGCCTCATTTCCTGCTTTTTGATGGTTTGCCTGCCCCTGTCCAGCGCCGGCTGGCATAAAACTATGAATCTACAAGCGAACTTGTTACAGGACACTGCCCCTCGTCAAAAATCTTTGCCGGTATGGCTATCCTCTCTTATATCTGCGGTTCTTATCTTTATTTTCATGATTATGCCGCACGAAAAACTCTTAGGACTTAGATTAGACGCATTTGCTATTCTCTTGTCTGCTTGCCTCGCCTTAGGCTACTGGATCCAACTGGGGCATACTATGCGTATCAGCACCATCTCTATGGTAATTTTATGGTTCATTGCGGTTTACGGCCTGCCTTATTCACTCGGCTTTCAATTTTTCTCACCTTACAATGAAATCCAGAATTTTGCCGTCTTGTCACCCAGCCCATTGGCGGCCTTAACCTATCTACCTGAAATGAGTAATGGTTTGGCTGTTTTCAGCGTAATTCTGCATGCTTGCATGGCATTAGTAGTATTTTTAATGTACCGGCTACGAATATATTTCATCAAGTCAACTACCGATCCGGGTAGCGTAATGGCTGCTATTACTTCAAAGGTGATCAATAAAGCCTTTTAATATGCATTAAATTATCTTGTTTGTATTTTTTGTCAGTCATAATGTGTAAACAAAACGAGCAAGAACAACAAAACTGTCTTCGCAAGATAGGCCCGGCGATTTTAACCTTTTTCGCTATCGCCATTAGCGCGTGTGCCGTTTATGGGCTTTGGACCCAAGTGGATCATCCTCGCAAAGTTGTTTTCAAATGCATGGATAAAAATTGTAATTTCCATTGTGAACGTCCATTACGCATTGGCGAAGTATATCCACATAAATGCCCCTCCTGTGGACAAAAAACACTTGTCCCCGCATTCCGCTGCCCGAAATGTGGAGCGATCAATATATGGAACGAAGATCGCGGACTGGATCCCCCCACAAGATGCCATCACTGCCAACACAGGTGTTACCATGGCCGATAAACCAAGAAGACATTCAAAAGCTTTCACCTTGATCGAAGTGATGGTTGTGGTGGCAATCATTTCCTTGCTAATGAGCGTTTTGATGCCGTCTTTGTCCAAAGCCAGGGAATCTGTCCGCGCCGCTGTTTGCGCTTCCCATCTGAGTCAATTGATCGATGCCCAAATAACTTATGGTCTGGACAACAAGCGATATTTCGTCGGCAGTCCTTTGACCACTGGCTATTCCATTGCTGCCAATAAAGGCGAGTGGGATCACGAACAACCCGGCTGGAACCGCTTCGCCATGGAATGGACGGACTATAGTACTCCCTTGCAGGCGGAACTTTACGGGCCGAAATCCGTCCCCGATGTCCGCGATTACCCTTCCGCTGACAAAGGACGTGCCGCCCTCTGGGCCCAGGCAACGCAAGAACTGTTCCACTGCCCGTCGAACGATTTGGTTATTCGCCCCTATCCTTTCGAAAAGAACAACGTCTTTCCCAATATTCAGGCGCCCAGCTATTTGACCATGTGGCCTATTATGCGGGCGGGCATGGGCCATTACGATCATTATAATGAACTTTTTGACTTCGATGAGCAGTGGCATGCCAATTTCGTACACCCCCATCCTCGAAATGAAGAAGACGAAGATCTCGGAATCGATGATTGGGGATTGCGCATACCTACCGACTATTTACCTCGTCTGGGAGACGTCGGCCAACCATCCCTCAAGGTCTTCCTGGCCGACGGCCTGCGCTATTACGGTTCGGAAAACCAGATCGATTATTGCACCAAACCGGCCGCTAACAAAGGCGCCCTTGTCGCCGCCCCACCTTCCGCTTACGGCAGCTATGCCAGCCACCGCCGCGAATACGTCGTAGCCAAAAAATACTCTTGGCGAC
>CAZMVS010000407.1:0-3751 GCA_964569525.1 uncultured Planctomycetales bacterium | reverse complement strand
CCGCCCGCCTTCACAATCCGTAATTGTTCCCGCCCCAATTGCGTCTGAAAATAGGCGGCATCCATCGCCTTGACCAGCAATCGCTTCGCGTCCGCCAACGCCATGGCCGAGGCCAGGTATGATTGTTTGCGACTCATCAGCCGCGCTTCCCGAACGAAACCGTCGAACAAGGTCCATGTTGCCGCCAGACTCGTGGAATGATTGCTGAACGCTCGTTGCGTCCCCCGGGAAAGCGCCCGTTGGACGGTATAACTTTCCGTTACTTGGCCAACCGTGTTGAGCACGTCATAAAAATTCAGATTGGTTGCCAACGTGGGAAGAAAAAACGGACTGGATAAAAAAGAGTCATAGTTCTTTTGACTGGGAATCATGAATGTGCTGCTTGAGCTATGAGTTAATTCGATGTTCGGTAAATAAAACGATCGGGCTTCGTCGATCCTCGCCAAGGCAGATTCTATCCGGGCTCGGGCCGCATGAATGTCCGGATTGGTCTTCAACACAATATCCCGGGCTTCTTCCAAAGTGAGAATTCCCGGCTCAATCAGGCTGCCGGCCGATTCTGTTGTGACCTCCTCTGTCGGTTTGATCATCCGGGCCTTGTCTTCGGCCGG
The DNA here is from genome assembly GCA_964569525.1 of uncultured Planctomycetales bacterium. Lineage (GTDB taxonomy): Bacteria > Planctomycetota > Phycisphaerae > UBA1845 > PWPN01 > JAAYCU01. Next base: position 3,140 of record CAZMVS010000407.1, on the reverse strand, counting down.
CAACTTTTTCAACGCTGTTTGCTGCCGATCAATTATGGACTGAATCGAATCATGTGGTGATTCACAGCTCAACCCGACGATTACAAAACCCACCGCCGCGACAAAAAACCGCTTCCTCTTGAAAATCGTGCTCCGCTGTTTGTGCGAAATATTCATAAGCAATCGCCGTCCATGTCCCTGTGGTTGATTTGTTCCCCCGTCAGTCCCCAGTGACCGCTTCCGCTGAGGGGAATTCCCCGCCGCGCCATAACCAGGTGGCTACCCGCTGAACATCCATCGAAGTCAGGAATAACGCCGGCACCACTACCAGTGTCAAAACTGTGGCAAAGGCCAAACCGAAGGTTAACGTTACCGCCATGGGAATCAGCCATTGGGCTTGCGTGCTCCGTTCCAGCATCAGCGGCGTTAATCCCGCGATGGTCGTGATCGTCGTTAACATCACCGCTCGGAAACGAACTTCCCCTGCCTCGAGAGCGGACTGAAAAAGCCCTTTCCCGTTCCGAATGTTGTAATTCACTTGATCCAACAATACCAGCGAGTCGTTCACCACCACCCCCGAAAGGGCTACCATCCCGAATACGCTCATAATGTTCAAATCATAACCTGTAACAAGATGTCCGAGAATCGCGCCCATAAATCCCAGAGGAATCGCTACCATGATTACCACCGGTTGATAATACGAAACCAGCATCGCCGCCAGAATCGCATAAATCCCTACCAACGCGACGGCAAACCCGCCGAACAGACTCTGCAATGATTCCACAACTTGGGCATGTTGACCGGCAATGCGATAACGAACCCCCGGATAGTGGGCAGGCAGAGCGTTGAGAAACGATTTTTCCAAATCCGTTACGATTTCTTCAGCATTGGCCTTCCGTTCGTCAACGTTGGCCTGAATACGCACGCACCGATAACCGTTCTCCCGCCGAATGTGCGAATAACCACGTTCGATTTCATAAGTGGCTAACTCCCGAAAGGGAATCTCCTGGCCCCCGATGCCTTTTACCCGTAAGTTCTCAATGTCGCTGATAGTTTTCCGATCTTCCTCCAGTAAACGCACTTGCACGCGGATTTCATCCCCGCCCCTTTGCACCCGTACCGCTTCTCCACCATAAAAACCGTTCCGCAACTCACCCGCCAACCGGTCCAAGGTTACCCCCAACGTCCGCGCCAACGGTTTCAACTTCACCCGCACTTCGCGCTTGCCAGGCAGCAAGTCGTGACCGATCTCGTGCACGCCTGCAAACTTGCCCAATTCGTCGCACCCCTCTTCCGCCGCCTGCTCAAGTTTCTCCAAGTCATGCCCCAATAGACTTACCTCAATGGCCTTGGATGATGGACTCTTCTCCATGCGACCGTACGTAACCGTCAACGCTTCCGGGACCGTGCCCATCTGCTTCGACCATTCCCTCAGCACCACATCGCTGTCCAACTTCCGCTGCTCCGCCGGCAACAACTCGATCATCACCTCGCACAAGTTGCTGCCTTGCTTCTCCACGTAGCCGGACCATTCACCAATGACCGAAAACGTGCGTTTTACCAACTCACCTTCGCCGGTGTGTTCCAATAATTTACGATTGTTCAGCCGTAACGCCGCCGCCTCCAACTTGCGGGCGGCTTCCTGCGTACGACTGACCGGCACCCCCTGCGGAAAACGAATCCGCGCCCGCAATAGGTCACTGTCAATATCCGGCAGCAACGTAAACGCCGGCCGACCACCGATCACCAAACCCCCCGTCAACAACAACAAACCCACCGAGGCACAAACGGTAATCCACCGCACACGTAACGCCTTGCGGGCAAAGGGATGGTAATAGCCGTCACGCAGGTGATCGATCCAGCGTTCCACCCGATCCCGAACCTGGTTCCGCCATCGGCTGGGCCGGTCTGTGCTTCTCATGCAATGCCGAAGATGCGAAGGCAAAATGCCGAAAGCTTCGATCGAAGAAAATACAATCGCCGATATCACAACCACCGGCAAAGCGGCGATGAACTTCCCCATGATCCCTACCACGAAAAACAAGGGGATAAAAGCTAATATCGTGGTGCCTGAAGACGCGGTTACCGGCAAAAACATCCGGGATGAACCGTTGACCGCCGCCAACTGCGGCGCATCACCTTCCGATCTGCTGATACGAAAACTGTCCGCAATGACGATGGCGTCATCCACAATAATCCCCGTGACCATAATCAAACCGAACAGGCTGATCATGTTGAGCGTTTGCCCGGTGAAATGCATCACCACCAGAGCTCCGGCAAATGAAACCGGAATCCCCAACGCCACGAACAACGACACCCCGAAGTCCAAAAACAGGGTCAATACGATGACCACCAGCACCATGCCCAGCAAACCATTATCCACCAGCATGTCGATTCGGCCGGCTACCTCTCGAGAATGATCCGCCCAGATGGAACAATGCAACGTATCCGGCAGGGCGGCTTTCTTGCCCGCTACGTATTCACGAATGGTTTCCGCTACCGTGTTGATGTCCTGCTTCGGGGTTTTATAAATCTCCAGCATGGCCGCCGGCTGACCTTGGAATCGTCCCGATTTGAAATTCTCCTCGAACCCGTCACGAACCTCCGCCACGTTGCCCAGCTTGATCAGGGTTCCGTCAGGTCGGGCGATCAATACCAACTCCTCGAAATCCCGCGCCGTATAACGCTGCCCGATCGTCCACAATCTCAGCTCTTCCTGGTCCGTCTTTAACGTCCCTGCCGGAACATCCATACAATTCCTGGATACAATTGCCGTTACTTCCGGCAGCGAAAGGTCATACCTTTCCAACGCCTCACGCGATAATTGAATGGAAATCTCGTAATCGCGCACCCCCGTTAGCTCGACCTGTGAAATGTTCTCCTTGGCCAGCAGTTCACCGCGAAATTCCGAGGCGGTTTCCTTCAAGGTCCGTTCCATGACCTCCCCGTAAATCGCCAGGTTGATCACCTGGTCGCGAACCACCATCTCCGAGATGATCGGCTTCTCAACCTCCGGTGGGAAGGAATCGATCTGGTCCACCCGGTCTTTGATGTCCAGCATCTTCATCCGGATGTCTTGAACATCTTCGTGCAACTCAACGATGATAAAGGCCCCGTTGGCGTTGGCGTATGCGAATATGTTGCGCACACCCGCCAATCCT
>CAZMVS010000406.1:0-6698 GCA_964569525.1 uncultured Planctomycetales bacterium | reverse complement strand
CCCTTGAGCTGAAAGACGGGCAGAGGTCTTCCCTCACCATCGGCGGAACAGTCAGCCCCGCCGGCGGAAACTTCGAGGAGCCCGTTACCCAGGGCACCCTCAAGGTGGTCGGCGCATTTCACGGCCTGTCCCGGGCCCGCAGCGACGCCCGACGTTACCCCGCCATTGATCCGCTCGACTCCTGGAGCAAATACGTGGGTATTATTGAACCGGAAAAAGCTCGAAAATTGCGAGACTTGCTGGCCAAGGGAAACGAAGTACGCCAGATGATAACCGTGGTGGGCGAAGAAGGAACGTCTATTGAAGACTTCACCATTGCCCTGCTGAGCGACTTTTTCGATAGCTGCTTCTTACAACAAAACGCCTTCGACGCCGTGGACGGCGCCACACCCGCCGAACGACAAATATTCGTATTCGACAAACTCTTGGAAGTAATCGAAACCGAATTCGACTTTAAGTCCAAAAGCGAGGCCCGCAAAACAATGTTCCAAATCACCGACTTGTTCCGCAACTGGAATTACACTGCCTTGAACAGCGAAGAATACAAACAAACCCTTGAGAAAATCGATCAATTTATTGCCAACCGAGGCCGTGAGTAATGAGAAAATATTACGACGAAATTCAACGCATCTCCGGAAACGTGGTCACCGTCAAAGCCGCCAACGTCGGTTACGACGAACTGGCCATGATCAGTTCCGATCATTCCCAGTCGCTCGCCCAGGTCATCAGCCTGGAAGGCTCGGATGTCAGCTTACAGGTCTTCGCCGGCACCCAGGGCATCTCCAGCAAGGACCAGGTGCACATGCTCCATCACCCCATGCAGGTGCCTTTTACCGAAGATCTGCTGGGCAGGGTTTTCGACGGGGCCGGCCGGCCGCGCGATGGACGCAGTCAAGTCCACGCCAAACCGATCGACATCGGTTCGCCAACGGTCAATCCCGTCCGTCGGCGGATGCCCGACAAAATGGTGGAAACCAACATCCCCATGATCGACGTCTTCAACTCACTCGTCGAATCACAAAAACTCCCCATTTTTTCAGTGGCCGGCGAACCCTACAACGAACTGCTGGCCCGCATCGGCCTGCAGGCGGACGCTGATATCATCATCCTCGGGGGCATGGGGCTGCGACACGACGACTATCTGAAATTCCGCGAAACCTTTGAACAAGGTGGCGTGCTGGGCCGAACCATCATGTTTGTTCACACCGCCGCCGAACCGGTGGTCGAATGCCTCATGGTCCCCGACCTCTGCCTGGCAATCGGGGAAAAATTCGCCTTGGAAAACAAACGCGTCCTGGTCCTCCTCACGGATATGACCGCCTTTGGCGATGCTCTCAAGGAAATCGCCATCATCATGGAACAGATACCCTCTAATCGTGGGTACCCCGGCGATCTTTACACCCAGTTGGCCCGCCGATATGAAAAGGCGGTAGACTTTGAAGGGGCCGGCTCCATGACCGTGCTGGCCTGCGTGACCATGCCCGGCGACGACGTTACTCACCCGATCCCGGATAACACCGGCTACATCACCGAAGGGCAATTTTACCTGCGAAATGGGCGTATCGAACCGTTCGGCTCCCTCTCCCGCTTGAAACAACAGGTCAACGCCGACACTCGCGATGATCACCGGGCCATCATGGATGCCTGTATCCAGCTTTACGCCCTCTGCCGGGAAAGCCAGGAAAAACGCGACATGGGTTTTGAAATGTCCGCCTGGGACAAAAAACTGCTTAAGTACGGAAACCTGTTCGAAGAAAAAATCATGGATCTCTCGTTGAATATGCCCCTGTTCGAAGCTCTGGACCGCTGCTGGGAAATACTTGCCGAATGTTTCGAACCGGCGGAAACCGGCATCCGCCGCAGCATTATTGACGAACATTGGCCTCAAACGAACGCATAAATTCGACAGGAAATCATTGGATAATCAAAAGGATCGTAACCGTTGGCCAAAAAGATCAAACAAACCCGCCCGGAGCTGAAACGTTACCGGGATATGCTGGGCCGTTACGAACGATATCTGCCCATGCTCAAGCTGAAACAGCAACAGCTTCAGGCTACGGTGCGGGAGATCAGCCGGCAACGCGCCGAACTGGAAAGTTCTGTCCGGGCGGCCACCGAGACTTTCCGACAATACGAGGCCGTCCTGGCCGATACCGCCGGCGTATCCGCTCATAAACTGGCGGAACCGGCGGAAGTGATTACCTCAAATAAAAACATCGCCGGCGTGAAAATCCCTGTGTATGAAGATACCCATTTTGCCGAGGCCCGCTACAGCCTCTTCGCCACACCCGCCTGGTTTGACCAGGTTTTGCAAGACTTGCGGGAAATCAATACCCTGCAAGCACGCGTGGACATTCTTCGACAACAATATTCGCTGCTACGCCAGGAACTGTCCCGTATCATTCAAATCAAGTTGGGTGACGAAATGACCGCCGCCGTAGGCCGGGGCAAAATTGCTAAAGGCAAATTGGCCGAATCTGCTGCTGGTAAAAAGGCAGGCTGACAACGTTCGACAAAAGCATTTTGGATAGAAAAAGATGAAGGATCTCAAAAAACAGGCATAACCAAAAACCATGATCGTGAAAATGCGAAAAGTTTACGTGGCCGTCCGCAGCCAGGATCGACACCGGCTGCTGGAAACCCTCCGCAACTTGGGCATGGTGCACATCCTCCCCGTCGATCCCCATCGAACGGCCACCGACGAAAAAACAATGGCCCAGATCAAGGACCTGGAGCGAGCCCTGCAAATATTGGATACCGTTTACCCTGCCGGCAACCCGCCGGATCTCCCCTTGATCGAAGCCGCCGAAAATGTGCTAGACATCCAGCGACACAATGCCGAGCGGCAAAACCAATTAGCCAAACTCCATCACCAATTGGAACAACAACGCTTGTGGGGCAACGTCAAACTGGATCAACTCCAACAACTGCAAGCCGTCGGCGTCGAACCCCGCTTCTACTCCATACCCCGGGAGCAAACCGGCGAAATCCAGGCCGAATGTGGCCAGGAACTCCATCCGCTTCCCGGCCGGCGGGTCCTGGTCGCGGTTATCGATCGACACAAAGAGCCCATCGTGCCGGAAGAGGCCAGGCACATAACGCCGCCGCAACAGGACACGCCTGCCATCCGGGCCGAAGCCGCCGAAATCGATCAGGCCATGCAACAGGACGCTCGACAACTGGCGGAATTGGCCAACCTGCGGGACGCACTGCGCACAGAATTGAACCGGCTTCGCGATCAGTTGGACTATAATCTCGCCCTGCGGAACGCCGCCGACCGCGAACACATATTCGCCCTCCAGGGTTGGATTCCCGCAGAACAGGCCGATACCCTGAGAGAAAACCTGTCCCGCCAAGGCATATCCGCCGCGGTCCAGGACCAACCACCGGACGAAAACGAACAACCCCCCACCCTTGTCCGATATCCGAAATGGACCCGCCCCATCGAAGGCCTGTTTAAAATACTGGGCACAGTGGCCGGCTATCACGAGTTCGACCTCTCTATCCCCTTCATGCTCGCCTTGCCCATCTTCACCGCCATGCTGATCAGTGACGGCGGATACGGCGCAGTTCTGTTTTTCCTGCCGCTGGCGTTTTACAAAAAGGCTTCGCGAACCTTTGGTACGCATTTCACCCATCTATTGATGATCATTGGAGCGGTAACCATGATCTGGGGCGTGATCTGCGCAACCTTTTTTGGAAAGGTTCTCTACGACCCACTGATCCCTGTAGGGTTAAGTGATTATTCCCTCACCTTAATGATGAAGATCAGCTTTTACATGGGCGCGGTCCACCTCAGCATCGCCCAGTTCTGGAAGGCCATTAGCTTTTTCCCCGACTTACGCTTTCTCAACAAGGTCGGCTGGGGAATATTTACCTGGGGCATGCTCGGCGTGGTACAGATGTTCGTACTGCAAACACCTTTTGATTGGCAAACGCCCTGGCCCTATCTTTTGATCATCGGGGCCGCACTTGCCATTTTATTCGCCAGCCCACGCAAAAACCTTCTTAAAATGTTGGGGCTGGGAGTCGCCGACTTCCCCCTATCCATGCTTTCCACTTTTTCCGACGTGATCAGTTACGTCCGCCTAATGGCCGTGGGTTTGGCCAGTAGCGTATTGGCCGCCAATTTCAACCAGATGGCTGCCCCCGCTCCCCTGCCGCTGGCGATCCTTATACTTGTCCTCGGACATGGATTGAACATCGGCCTGGGATTGATTGCCCTGTTCGCCCATGGCGTCCGTCTCAACATGTTGGAGTTTTCCAATACCCTCGGTATGCAGTGGATCGGTTATCCGTACAAACCTTTTCTTAAGCGAGCAACGCAGGAGAATTAATCATGGCTGCAAGCGAAATAATGACCCTTTTCCCGAATGGAAATCTTACCGGCTTACTGGCCGCAACGGATACCTTCTGGCAGTTCCTCGGACAAATGGGGGACGTTTTGGCCCTCGGCCTGGCCGCCTTGGGTAGTTGCATCGGCATCGGCATGGCCGGCCAGTCCGCCGCCGGAGCCTGGGGCAAGGAAGCCAAGGCCGGTAAAAACCTTAACTTCACCTACATTGTTCTGATTGGCATGCCCATCAGCCAGACGCTTTACGCCATGATCGTCATGCTCAATATGCGTTCCGTCATCGATCAGCCCGAGGCGAGCGTGGCCAATGCCGGCTTGCTTTTGGGCATCGGCCTGGCCACCGGCATGGGCGAAATGCTTTCCGCCTGGATGCAGGGCCTTGTCGGCGCCGCCGGCATCCGCGCCATGAGCGAAGGCGAAGGCAAAGGTTTCGCCTTTTTGATCATCGCCATGGGTATCGTCGAAACGGTAGGTATCTTCACCATGATATTCATGATAATTATGATCCCGCAAGCATAAGGACCGGCTTCGTATAAATAGACAAAACAAAACCCCGCCCATTTTTTCGGACGGGGTTTTGTTTATAAACCTTATCAACCGGTGTTCTCCACCGATTGAATGAGAGTAGCCGGTGATAAAAAAGCCGTTACCTTACAGCACCACCATCAATGTCAACGACGCACCAAAAGCCACCAGCAAAGATGCAACCAAAAATATCAACCATTGCCGGTAAAAATTCTGTACCTGCTTTCGCGAATAAGATAGCGGAATCGCCTTGGGCTGCTGGTGATTTCTATACCTGCGCATGCTTTTCTCCTCTCGTTACGAAACAACCAATAGGTCAATCGCGGTGTTTATATTTTGCTCTCCGCTTGTAGTTTATTTTAACCAACCGTCCCGGCAAGTTCTACCAATAATTTGATTATATTGCTCATCCCTGATTTTTCGGACCTGAGCTTTAATCCCACAAAGAACCCGTGCCGTCCCAAAAGCACGACACGGGTTCATTTTTCATTCATCCAACTTGCTTAACTCGGCGGCAACAGCTCCTCGCCGACACTTGCCTTGGCCTGATCCAAAGCCTTGCGCTTTTTGGACTTACCGGAGGAATTCTTCTCCGCTCCCCGCTGACTGGCCCTGGGCATGGCGATCAAACCGGTCCGCGAAAGCTGCTTGATACCGTAAGGCTGACACAACTCAATAAAAGACTCAATTTTTTCTTCCGTCCCGGTCAATTGAATCGCCACCGTCTTCGCCCCCACGTCCACGATATTACCGCGGAAAATCTCCGTCAGCTGGCGAAGCTCCACCCGTTTGTCCGGCGGGCAATGCACCCGGATCAACAACAAGTCCCGCTGCACGCATTCCTGCTTGGTGATATCCCGGACCTTCACCACTGGCACAATCTTGCCCAGTTGCTTGCGAATCTGCTCCAAGGTCTGATCATCCCCGATCGACACGATGACCATCCGCGACAATTCCGGATCCTCAGTCCGCCCCACAACCAGCGAATCGATATTGTACCCACGGGCCGCAAACATACCTGAAATATTGGCCAACACACCCGGCTTGTTCTGCACTAAAACACTGAGTATATGCTTTCTCATAATCGTGTATCCGTTTTATCGTGAGCCCATCGACTGATCTGCTTTAACGATAATCCCGGCCGGCAAAATCCTACCCAAACCGGGTAAACCTTTCAGTGGTTAAGACAAACCGCCCATTTCCATTTCGTGCAGGCTCTTGCCCACCGCCACCATGGGAAAAACATTTTCCTCCGGCTCCACGTGGGCTTCCAAAAGCGCCGGCCCGGGCGTTTGAATCAACTGCTCGATGGCACCCGGAACGTCCTTGGCATCGCTGACTTCCAATCCCGTACAACCATACGCCTCCGCCAGCCGGGCAAAATTCGGATTCACCATCCTTGTCGCCGAATACCGCCGCTCGAAAAACAACTCCTGCCACTGCCGAACCATCCCCTGGAAATTGTTATTCAAAACAACCACCTTCACCGGAATATTGTATTGCGCCGCGGTCGCCAGCTCGTTGATGGTCATCAACAAACTGCCGTCTCCGTCAATATCGATCACCGTGCGATCCGGGCACGCCACCGCCGCTCCAATGGCCGAGGGCAGACCATAACCCATGGTCCCCAATCCACCGGAAGTAATCATCTGCCGGGGATATCGCCAACGATAAAACTGGGCCGCCCACATCTGGTGCTGGCCCACGCCGGTCGTAATCATCGCCTCCCCCCGCGTAATCTTACTGATCTGATCGATCACGTACTGCGGCTTGGGGATGCCCTCACCCTGCGTATAACTAAACGGATAATCCTTCTTCC
>CAZMVS010000405.1:0-5869 GCA_964569525.1 uncultured Planctomycetales bacterium | reverse complement strand
AAAAAAAAAAAGGCAACCCCGTATTGGAGAAACCGACCCCCGCCACTCTCACCGATGTAATAAAAAAAGGTCGATTACAAATTCAGGACACCCTTGATATGTCCACCGCCCGCCTCGAATACCCCGCCGGGCTGAAACACCTTTCCCGTTGCCGCATCGTGCAGGATACCCTTCAGGCCTCCAACATCGAAATCGATCTCGGCGACAAAGCCACCGTAACTCTAGAAAGCCTCAACTTCTCTTTTAATCCCGTTTTTGATTTCGACCTGCAAGTTGAGGATTGGCAAGTTCAGTATTTCATATGCGTAGCCACCGGGCAATTCCAAGCCAACCTTGACGCTTCCATAGAAGTTAACGCCATCACCAACCTGCTCGAAAAGGAAGAGACAATCTTCACCATCTCCTGGCCGGAACCCGCCGGCGTCGCCATGGTCGGACCGGTCCCCGTTGTCTGGGAATTCTTCCTCGATATGAACATTGGTGCAAGCGTCTCCGCCGGAAATGTCGGAACCTTGGCCGGCAACCTCGATATCAACACCGCCATCAAAACCGGCGCGGAATATTGCGGATGCAACCAAGACAATCCCGGTTGGCACCCGGTCGGCGACTTCACCTTCGATGCGGACGCTAACCTCGGCGATTGGACCATCTCCCCGCTGTCAGCCAAAATCTATATCAAGCCCGAGTTCGGCGTCAAGTTCTATAAGGTTGTCGGCCCGTCCATTTCCCACGAAGAATATCTTCAGTTGGCCGGCAACTATAAATTCGATACCCTTGGGGCTGAACTGCGTAACGGTCGCGAATCAAACCTCAACTTCACCTTCGAAGTTATCGACCCCATTAAATTTCAATACTCCCGCAACCTGTACAATGATAGTGATGTTTTAATGGCTCGACTTGCTTACGGTGCAAACCCTACGGACTTGGGAACTATCGACTATACACCGCTTGGCCTGAACGGCATCTACTGGCATACCGTCAATGTTGACGTCTCCGCTACCGCTACTTCAGGTTATGAACTGGCAGGCTACAGCATCCAAAATCTGCTCACGTATGGAGATCGCATCGAAAAAACCGCCACCCTCGACGCCGAACCTGCCAACGCATCCAAACTCATCACCGCCCATTTCGTTCCCGAAGGCGAAGGCGATAACTGGTCTGGTTCCGGCATCACCAGCCAGGAAGGCAGCATCGTAGTGGAAACCGAGGTCTGGCCCCTCGATGCCGGACGCATCATCCTCTTCCCAACCTTGGCCGGCTATTTCAGCGGAGACAATCTCCTTGTCCAAGCCGCTGCAAACAATGGTTTCGTCTTCCATCATTGGGAGCGCTCCATCGAGGGAACTGAACCAGTCACCGAATTTACCGTCACCTCTAATGCAAAATATTTGAAAGCTATTTTCGCTTCCGACCCGCCAAGAACTCTTAACGTACCCGGCGACTATGCCACAATTCAACAAGCACTGGACGCAGCCACCTATAACGACACCATAGCATTAGCCGCCGGAACCTATAGCGGTCCGGGGAATCGTGATCTTGATCTATCCGATTGCTATGCCCGTGATATTATTATCCGCGGCCAAGGCTGTGGTATCACCATCATTGACCTGCAAGGTAGTGCCGGAGATCCCCACCGACTCGCCGAGCTTGGTGATCCCGATGGCACAATCCGAATAGAGGACCTCACTATCTCTAACGGTTATGCCGGTACCGGTGATCCCGACGGCGGCGCCATAAAAGTTGTTAACACTTATGACGCCGCAGTTGAAAACCCGTTTTCATTGGAAATCGTCAACTGCTGTTTCGAAGACTGCCAAGCCGAAGACGAGGGCGGTGCAATCTTTCTTAGCAATCCAGATAACATCCAAAATCTACTCATCCAGGATAACACCTTCTCGAATTGCACCGGCGAAGGCGCTGTTTACCTTAAATCCACAAAAGTCGAATTGACCACCGCCATCTCTGACTGCACCTTCTCAAATAACATCGGCGGTATTGATCTCAATCAATTCGAGGGAACAATTGCCATCACTGACAGCACCTTTACAAACAATCTGGACAGGGCGGCCATCAGGGCTTTGTCCTCAACCCAAATCACCGTTTCCAATTGTTCTTTCATCGGCAACCAAGCTACTGAAAACGGCCCCGCGATCCATAGCCAACTCTCCACCTTATCGGCCTCCGACTGCACCTTCACCACAAACAGTCTACAAGTCCAAAGCTATGGTGGAGCTGTATGGACCCGCGACGAAGCTACTTTCGAAAATTGCACCTTTGAAATGAACACCGCCAACATAGGTGGTGCCGCCGCAATTCTGGAGGGTGGAACCCTGCGCAACTGTACCTTCACTGATAACACTGCCGAAAGTGACGGAGGCGCTCTTTATCTCGGCGGTAAAGCCTTTGACTGCATTTTCACCGGCAACACCGCTGGCGATAGCGGCGGCGCCGCCTTCCTCTACGATGGTACCATCGAAAGCTGTACCTTGACGGATAATACCTCAAGATCCTGGGGCGGCGGTATTGATACCGGCTATGGTGGCGGGACTATCTCCTCCTGCTTCATCTCGAATAATACCGGTGCCGGCGCCGGAGGCATCAAGGCCAAAAACGCCCTGATCCGCAACTCTATCATTTCGAACAATATCGCTACCGATAGTTACGCCGGCGGAATACTTGCCAATAGCTGCAAGGTATTCGGTTGCATTATCGAAAATAATCAGGCCCTCGACAATCACACCGGCGGCCTTGAAGCACGCGACTGTCTGGTATCCGGCTGTTCGATCAGCTTCAACTCTGCTTCAGAAGAAGGCGGGGGAATTGTGGCCCGCGAATCCACAATCTCCGACTGCCTCCTGCGCGAAAACACCGCCACCGAAGGCGGTGGAATCCTCTGCCGCGATGAAGAAACGGAAATCTACGACTTAACCTTTACCAACAATACGCCCGACAATTGCACGGAATGCACGAACTGTCCATAAAGCAGATTCGTCAACAAACACAAGGCCTATATTGACACCTGCCCTATTCACAATTATACCTCGCTTAAGCAAGAGGGGTTATGCGCCGTTCTGCCGCGTAGATATACTTGATATAACAAACGGCCGCATTGAATTTACCGAAAGGGGAGATGATTGATTTTCAAGTTACAACCAAATGATCAACGCGTTACCTGCAAACTGTAAATAGCATATTTAATATTGTGATCGATAAGTCCTTCTCCTGGGGAGTGCTGCCATGATCCGAATAATGATTGCCTTGATATTTTGTACCGGTGTTTGCCTGACGTCTAGTATTGGGAAAGCTGAAAACAAGAAAATAGTTCTTGAACCTAAATCTCTGCAAAAAACAGCCAGCCGCGAAATACTTAAACCCGTACACCCCGGCGTACCGGGACAACAACCGTTCTGGAATAAATACGCCCGGCGTTTCATTTATGCGCCGGCCTTCGAATTCGAAATTGTTGAAAATGCAACTGCGTATCGCTTCACCGCCCGCTCAGGCACCGATTTTGAAACCTACACCTTCACCGTCGAAAAACCCTGGAACAACCTGGGCCCCATCTGGCAAAAGCTGCCGGTCGGCATGACCGATTTAACCGTAGAAGCCATGAAGGGCGAAGAAGTTCTCAAGACCGTTGGCAAACGTCGATTCTACAAAGCCTCCCCCTTCCAAGGGCCTTACCGTAAACCCATCATAGACTACCGCCAAAGCGCCTCGAATTTACTTTCATACATCATCGACCAACCATTTATCCAGCACTGGCTTGAAATAGGAAAACCGGCTCCGAACATGGGGCACTATAGTTACCCATCAAAAATTATCGGCGCTGTCATCGAAGCGATGACGATGATTATCGAGCAGGATCTGCCGCATAAAAACGACGCAAAAAAGATTGCCCAGCGAGCGGCGTCGTTCCTGATGGAAACCAGCTTGCCGGCCGATTCGCCGTTACCTCACTTTCCACTGACCTATGACAACACCTACGTAAAAGAACCTACAGGGGCCGCAAAAAGTTACGAGGGACAGATCATGATGTTCTACCCAGCCGAGGTAGGCATGAAATATCTCGATCTTTACGCAGTAATTAAAAACGCCAAACTGCTGAAAGCGGCCAAGCGTATCGCAGACACTTATGTACAAACGCAGTTACCCTCGGGAACCTGGCCCATTAAAGTTGATATTACCACCGGAAAACCGTTGGTCGAATCGCGCTGTATTCCGGTCCACATTGTTCGTTTCCTGCATGAACTCGTCTCAAAATACGGTTGCACGGAATACGAAAAATCCCGCCAGTCAGCCTTTGACTGGATCATGGAAAACCCGGTGCGCAATTTTAAATGGTCTGGACAATTCGAAGACATTAATCAGAAAGTACCGGCATATTCAGGCTTGAGTGCCCGCGCCGCCGCCCTCTACTTCGCTATTTATCTCCTGGAAAATCGCGCCGACGAGCCGGCCAAACGCAAAGTGGCAAGGGAACTGCTGCGTTTCTCCGAAGACCAGTTCATTATCTGGGAACGCCCGGCCCCCGGTTTCGAACAAGACCTATTCGATTCCACTCCCGGCCACGAAAACCTGGATCAGTACACCCTTATCAACCCTCCCCGGTGGACCCCCCCCGCCGTACTCGAACAGTATTATTACTATGTACCGATCTGCACCAGCGCCTCCGTAGCCACTGAAGCCTACCTGGCCGCCTGGAAAACAAGCGGCAATAAACTCGACTTGGCCAAGGCGATTTCACTCGCCAATAACATGACTTATATCCAGCACCTCCAAGGCGACGGGAGTATCCCCACCCACTGGACCACCATACATAGAGGCTGCCAGGGTTGGATCAACAACCTCGCCTTTCCCGCCCGCGCACTGCTCCGAACTGCAGAGGCCCTTGAAAACAAAGAAATTATCGTACGCGAGTAAAACAAAACGTATGCTGCATACATACTGATAACAGTGGTTTTTCCCTATAGAACAACGCTGGCTCGAAAGATCCATTAAACGATCAAAATAAAGGACATCATTGACACCCTAACCATTCCGGTTTATACCTCGCTTGTATGATCAGGCCGTAATCCGGCCTAAAACAAACTCGATTCCAAAAACTTCTCAGCATCAGCGAGGACCTGTCATGAGCGATCAAATACGCATTATGCCCTGCTTGGATATGCAGAACGGCCGAGTGGTCAAAGGTGTGCACTTCGTGGACATCAAAGATGCCGGCGATCCCGTCGAATGTGCCCGGGCCTACTGCCAGGCCGGCGCCGACGAACTCGCCTTGCTGGACATCACCGCCACCGTCGAAAAACGAAAAACCCTCTTGGAAGTGGTCAAAAACGTCGCTGACGCCGCCACCATCCCCTTCACCGTCGGCGGGGGCATCGCCGACGTCGCTACTGCCGGCGAAGTCCTCCAAGCCGGGGCCGACAAAATCTCCACCAGCAGTGCCGCCTTCCGCCATCCCCAAGTCATTGCCGAAATGATCAAAGAATTCGGCCCTGAAAAAGTCACCGTGGCCATCGACGTGGACCGCAACGATAAACTACCTTCCGGCTACGAAGTCTATATCGACGGCGGACGAACCGCCACCGGCTGCGACGCTATCGAGTGGGCCAAAAAAGTCGATAGCTTTGGTGTGCAAACCATCCTCCCCACCAGCAAAGCCACCGACGGGGCCAAAACCGGCTACGACCTGCCCCTGATCCGCGAAACCAAAAAGGCCGTCTCCGGCGAAATCGTCGCCTCCGGAGGGGCGGGGGAAATGGTCCACTTCTACGACGCCGCCGAAGCCGGGGCCACCGTCCTCCTTGCCGCTTCCGTATTCCACTTCCACATGATCGATATATCCGAATTGAAGGAATACCTCCGC
>CAZMVS010000404.1:0-14765 GCA_964569525.1 uncultured Planctomycetales bacterium | reverse complement strand
GCGGACCACCGGCTGACTGTGATCTTCAATCACTTCACCTTTTTCATTCAAAACCGCTCGAACGACTCGCGGCTTCATCAGTTCACCGCCGTTGACAATGGCAGAAAACGCAGTGGCCAACTGAATCGGGGTCACCGCGATTTCCTGGCCCATGGGCAGAGACGTGGTCGAGTAAGACGTCCAACGTTGCAGGGGCTGCAACATGCCGTTGCCTTCGCCAGGAAGATCGATACCCGTTTTCTGGCCGAAGCCGAACGACCGCAAATGGGTATAGATTTTTTCATTGCCCAAACGGAGACCCAACTTGGCCATCCCGATATTGCTGGATTTGATCAACACCTTGGAAGTGGTCAGGGCCACATAAGCATGGGCGTCGTGTAATCGGCGTCCGCCAATGCGGAACACGCCCCGCTCGCAATCGATGACTTCATCCGGCTTAGTCACGCCTTCGGATAGGGCGGCGGACATCACGAAAGGCTTGAACACGCTGCCGGGCTCCACCGGATCAGTCAAGGCCCGGTTGCGGCGACGATCCTTGGGGCAATTGCCCGCCTGGGCCGGATCGAATGAGGGATAATTAGCCAGCGCCAACACCTGGCCGGTGTGCGGATTCATGCATACGGCAACACCCCATTCGGCTTGGTAATGATCAACCTGTTTGCCCAGTTCCCGTTGAACGATTTCCTGAATGGCGGCGTCGAGATTGAGTACGACGTGCAGGCCGTTTTCCGGAGGGACGTACGAACCGCTTTTCTGATACAAAGCCCGCCGCCGCGGCCCGCAAAAGACAACCCGTCGGCCCGGTTCGGCCCGCAGATATTTATCCCAGCTGAGTTCCAGCCCTTCCAGTCCGTATCCGTCAATCCCCACAAAACCAATAAGTTGAGCGGACAGGGTATCCATGGGATAAGTGCGTTGAGGGACGTTGCGAATGCCGATGCCTGAAAGACCCAAGTCGCTCAACGCTTCGACTTCCGCCTTGGGAACGGAACGCTTGAGCACTACGTAACGGGGGGATGCGGGATTGTCGAGCAGCTTTTGGATTTCGCTGAGACTTAAGTTCAAAACGGGGGCAAGTTTCGCGGCGGCGTCGGCATGGTCATCAATAAGATAGGGATCGGCGAAAACCAGTGGCTTATCTTCGCTGCCGGCCAGCACTCGGTACCGCCGATCAAGAATGGCTCCCCGCCGACCGGGGATCTTGATCTCGCTGTATTGCACGCGACGGGCACGCTTGAGCAGTTCCGGCCGCAGTTCAACCTGGATGTAAATCAGCCGACCGACCAGGGCTACAAACAACACGCAGACCAAGCCGATGAGCACTTGGCCGACTCGCGTGCGTTGCCCTGTCTTCGGCATAGGCCCCTCCTGTTATCGATGATCAACGGAAGCGGTTTCAGTAATACCCATTTCATCATCCAAGCCCAGACGTACGGCCCGCTCCCGAATCATTCGCGGGGAGCGCAGCCGGGCCAGTTCCATCTCCTGTTCCCACAGTCTTTGGCGAAGCTCGACCTCACGAAAACGTAGCTGTTGAATTTGGCGAGTGTACCGGGCTTGGGAAACGCGAAGGGAAACCACCGCAATCCCGATAAGGGTCATTACCGACAGCACCGCTATCATGCGTGTTATGGTCATACCGACGCCCGCAGTAAACTGCCCGATTCGGAAAGCGAATCCTTTTGGGGCAGCTTGATTTTGACTCCCGGTTTGAGCTTGGTCGGTTCCAATTCAGGATTAAGCTTCTGGATCGCTTTCCAGTACCGGGTTGAACCCAACTGTTTCTTGGCGATCGAGCTATACGTATCTTTGGGTTTGATTTCGTAGAAGCAATAATCCTTGCCGCCAGCCGTGGCCACGGTGTTGTTTTGTTTTTTCGGTGGTTGGGTTTGATTATAGTCTTCCGGCGCCCGCCGTCCGGACTCATCCGTTGAATTGTTCACCAGTTCAATAATTTTTTCCGCTTGTTTGGTAAGCTTATTTCGCTTCGAAGCATCGAAACTGGCCACAGGTTCGAACATATCCTTGGGCAGTTCAGGGATAATCAGCTTCTGTCCCTCCACGACGAAATCCTTGCTCTTGATAGTTTTCTTGTTGGCCTGGGCGAGAAATTCAACCGCCTGTAGCTGGGCTGTTCCGTATTGTTTCTTGGCGATTTTCCACAAGGTATCACCCTTCTGAACAATATATTCTTCCAGCTCAACCTGCCTTGGTATAGATTGTTTTTGCTGCGGCTTCGTTTCCTGTGGCTCGGCAGGGCTCGGTTTTTCTTTTTCTACAACGGGTATTTTCACGGGTTCGGGCACTGTAGGTGCGGTGCGACGGTTCACTTCCGCTATGCCGGCCGGCTGGGTGGAAGAATCCATTGGCCCGGTGGAAACGGTTTCGAATACAGGAGCCGTTTCATCACGTCCAGCCGATTCATTTTCCTCGCTGCCCCCCCAATCAACGGCGGGCAATTCCACTGTATCAGCATCACGTTCTTGGTTAGAGACAACCTTGAACTCGTACCGGGCAGGCGTGGCTGGTGCAGTCTCATTCGCAGGCTCGAATTCTTCAAAGGCCTGTTCCACGTCGCGGGTTTCTCGACCCAGGGGCATGGCCGGTTCTCCCTGCTTGTCCGCCAGGATCAGTCCACGCTGTTTTTGTGGAGGGGTGGGGCTGTTGTTGGACAGCAAGACGGCGAATACCACGATAAAGCCCAGTCCGACTAACAACCCGATTTTCGTCTCGCGGGTCATCACAACCTCCGTGTTTCAATAATTTCGAATCCGTTCTCGAGTACCCTGGTCCGTTCGAGCCATCCGCTCCGGACTCATATTGCGTTCAGGCCGCCTCGCGCTGGTCCGCCGTTCGCACCGCCACCCGCAGCTTGGCACTGCGGGCCTTGGGGTTCCGCCGAACTTCCTCAGCGGAAGGAGTAATCGGCTTCTTTGTTTTTATATCGTAAAAACCAGCCTTCTGACGATGAAGAAAATCTCGCTTTACCAAGCGGTCTTCTCCACTGTGAAAGCTGATTATGCCTACCCGGCCGCCGGGATTCAATCGCTCCGGCAGCTGGGTCAACAATTCCGTCAACACGTCCAGTTCCCGGTTCACCGCCATTCGCAGGGCCAGGAACGTCCGCGTGGCGGGATGAATACGTTGCCCCGCTCGCCCCTTTGGAGGCGCACCCAAAGCAGAACAAACAATCCGCACCAGTTCCGAGGTCCGCCGAATCCGTTGTTTCTTGCGTGCCTGACAGATCTGCCTGGCAATTTTGCGGCTGAAGCGCTCCTGGCTGAGATTATAAATCAAGTCCGCCAGTTCATTCTGGCGCATGGAATTGACCAAGTCCATGGCGGTTTTACTCAACCGCGGGTCCAGGCGCATATCCAAGGGACCGTCTTCAGCAAAACTCAATCCCCGTTGGGCATCCATGAGCTGATCGGTGCTGGGGCCTAAGTCCGCGATCAAAACATCCACCCCGGCAACACCTAAGGCATCAAGCTGCCCACTAAGTTCGCGGAAATTGGCCTGCACGAGATCAAGATGCGGGCCTCCGGCGGCATGCGTCGCTTGCTCCAACCGCGCTTGGGTCCGAGCCAGGTTCTCCGGATCCACGTCGAACCCGATCAGTCGGCCGGTCTCGCCTATAGCCTCGGCCAACAACTGCGCATGGCCCCCATGCCCCAGCGTGGCATCCACCACGGTCTCCCCTTTTTGGGGAGCAACAAGGTCCAGCAAAGGGCCGGACAGGACCGGCTGATGTTCAATCTCGCCTCGCGCCAATTTCTCACCCGGGTCGCCAACGGCAGTCCGTTGCCAGCCTCTTAAAAGAAGCCTTCGGCGAAGGTTCAGCAAAGCAGCGGGCAGATTCCCTTCCGCCCACATCTTAAAACAAAGGGGCTCGTCATGCCTCCTTGCCGACGGCACCCCATGCTCTCCTGCACAGCAAGCCAACCGCTTTGAATCAACCTACGCCTTTTGAACGATAGAACCCAAAACCGCCGACAGGTTTCAGCCGACTTACCTGTCGGCCTCCCGTTAATACGGTTTCCACCGCCGACCCGTCCACGCCGAAGGGTCGGCTATCGGCTGCCTTTGCAGGCCCTATCGCCCATCCATAAGGTGCGGCAGTCGGTGTTCCATGCGGTCCGCTTTACCAGTCAGGAGAAGTGATCAGCCCGGCGACTCCGTTCGCTTCCTATGCTGAATCTCGCCTCAGGCTGTGGTCCACGAATCGGCCGCCATGCCTTTTTGATCCGTGAACCGATACTGATTACCTTCTCACATTCCACTCGCTGCGGCATCTCGGACTTTACCGCTCACGCCCTGCCTCCCATGCCGGAAGGACTTTCTCGGATGGACCAGTCCGAAAGGAGTCCATCTGCTGTGGCGTTCCTTTCTAAGACCAATCCCGCTCGCTCTTCACTTTTTTATAAATCGCTACCCTGCTCCGTTGCTCTGACTCATTTCCGTTTTCATTTGAGCTTGCCGGAGCAAAT
Source organism: uncultured Planctomycetales bacterium (assembly GCA_964569525.1). Taxonomy (GTDB): domain Bacteria; phylum Planctomycetota; class Phycisphaerae; order UBA1845; family PWPN01; genus JAAYCU01. The sequence goes on along the minus strand of CAZMVS010000404.1, from coordinate 10,278 downwards.
CGGGATAACGATCCCAATTGCGTTGCATAAATTCCGTGTAATCTTCCCGGTTCCAGATCACCAGGTGATCCCGGGCACCGGTCATGGTCACCTGCCGACCAATTCCCACGTAGTCCAGTGTGCGTTGCGGCAACAGCACCCGCCCCTGTTTGTCGATATCCAACAGGGTAGCCATGGAGTAGAAAATCTTTTCGAAATCCTCTTTTTCGGCATTGGGCTGAAGGGACGAGTGATATCGCTCGGCATAGTTTTCGAAATACTGATCCGCATACAGGCTCAAAGTTCCTTTTCGATCACCGGGGACCAGGTAGAACCGGCCGCCGTCCTTTTCCGCGTCCAATTCACTACGAACGCTGGAGGGTATCGATAATCGATTTTTCGGGTCAATGGAGAGCTCATAAGTACCAGTGTAAATCATGATGCTCGCAGACCCGCTGAAAGGAATAGACTCGGTTGCCTCCACTTTGAGGGCTAACTATGGAAATACATACCACATTCTCCCACTCTTTGGCAAGGGAAATCCCCCATAAATTCGCTGAATTTCCCAAACAATTTTTTTAGAGGCTTTTCGAGGCCTACATATTGTACTTTCCTTGCAACAATGCCTATTTGTTGATGTTCACGATTTCTTAAAATTTAACGACCGATAAGTGTGCAATCTCGACCAATTCCCTGACGCATAACCGTCAGAAAACCAAGGACGCCAACTGAAAAGATTTGGGAAAACCTGAATACAGACGTACTGGCGGGAACTTATGTTTGGTAAATATAAGGTTGTGAAATTATTGATTGGTTCGACAGTGAAAAAATGATTTCAGATGACTGTGTTCGAATCATGTTCGGTGCGTCGAAGCAGCAAAAAAGAATGCGAAGTCACGGAGACTTTTGATAATTTTGAATCGCTGGTCAGCCTTGCCCCTCACTTCCACTACGGTCAATGACGAACAGACGTCGTTCCATCAGTAATTCGTCATTGGCTAATAATTGGAGGCGATGTTCACCCGGCTGCTGAAAAGTGATGTTATTAAGGACAAAGTTCAATTCCGCCACCATGCGCGGATCACGAAACTCTATGGTCCCTTCCCGTGAAAACAGCGGGGGATTGCTTTCATCCACACCGACCAGAGACAGGCGGATGCGGTTTTTGCCATGGCCGTTGGTCAAAGCGATGTGAACGGCCAATTGCCGATGCACCACCGGGAACTTGCGGGCGTTTATAGTGGAAAAGGTCCCCAGGAGAGTACATTTATGGGTAGCAGGATCCTGGTGAATAGCGTCACAAATGATCATAGCCAACACCATAGGGGCCGGCCGAGTTGGTTTCGCATCGGACATAATCAGTTTCTCCCAAACAATCCATCTTATAAGGTAATCATTGATCTGTCATCTATCCGATTGCGAAAATTCCTACTCGCACGTTGGCGTAAAGACAACTATTTCAAAGGTTGTAAATTTTTGAAAGGCAGGAATACTTCGTTTCCTACAAGGCTTTTAAGGAGAGCTTCCGCCGCCTGTTCACCGGAATTGACACAATCGGGGATGCCCACGCCAGTGTATCCGTTGCCGGCCACGGTCAGGCCAGGCCAATGGGAAAGCTTATCGTGAATATCAGCCACATGATGTAAATGGCCGACCGGGTACTGGGGCATGGACAAAGGCCAGCGATACAAATCGCTGAAAACCGGCTCACCTTTCAGCCCTATCAACTTTCGCAAATCTCTAATCACTACCTCGCGCAGTTGATCGTCACTCATGTCGTAAACTTCCGGCTGCAAGGCTCCCCCTAAAAATGCCCTCAAAAGCAGCCAGCCATGCGGTGCTCGGCCGGCAAATTTGACACTGGAAAAAGTGGCGGCAATCAAAGCATGTCCTTCAACAACAGGCACCACGAAGCCAAAACCGTCCAGGGCATGGTCAACCTGTTCCCGGCGAATCGCCATGGTCAGCGTCGCCGACGAGGCGTACGGAATCGCACTCAAATCATTTGACAATTCGCTGTCCAGAGATCGGGTAACCTCCCCGGCTATATGTGCCGGTGTAGCCAGAATGACGCCGTCGGCTGTTTCGCTACGTCCGTTCCCAAAATTCAAATGCCACGCATTCTCCCGGCGGGCGATGCTTTTTAGAGGGCAATTGGTTTTTATACTGCCGGTCGGCAGGCGGGAGGTAATGGCTTCAACAAGTGTGTCCATTCCCCGGGCCAAGGAAACAAACATGCTGTAACGGGCGCCGCTATCGAGCTTCTGACGCTTGCGGGCGGTGATCCCTTTACGCATCGCCTTAATTAGACTGCGATGATTGACTTCCATCTCCAGGAAACGGGGCATAGTAGTCCGCAGACTCAACTTGTCAGGGTCGGCCGTGTAAATACCACCCACCAGCGGTTGAGCGATCCGCTCCAAAGCTTCCCGGCCGAAGCGCCGCCGTACAAATCCGCCTAAACTTTCATCGCCGTCCTGACCATGATCTTTGGCCGGCAGGAACAGATCCATGCCCATGCGTATCTTGCCGGGCCAGGAAAACAATCGACTGAAAACAAAAGGCCAAATCCGGGTGGGCGCCAACAGCAAAAAACCTTCCGGGATCGGATACATTTTCCCATCCCGTACTACGTATGTTCGCCGATAATCAGGATTGGTCTGGATCAGTTGATCTTCTATGCCCAGCCGCCGGCAAAGTTGCAAGGCCCAGGGTTTCTGTGTGATAAACGAATCGGGACCGCCTTCGATCAGAAAATCGTCTTTCCGTTGGGTCACCACCGAACCGCCAACACGCTCACGGGCTTCATATACGCACAGCTCAACCGGAGCCCCACCGGTCTCAATGGCCTCGACCAGCCGATAGGCGGCAGCCAAACCCGCCACTCCACCACCAATAATGACAATGCGTTTTTTTTGCTGGTTCCCCGAAGAATGTTCCGACATTATAGCAATTCCACTTTTTGTGTAGCGGCTTAGAGACCGCAAATAGCTTCGCATAACCCTTTTTATGGCATTACAACCGCTACATCTAAATAGAGCTTGCTCTAATCACCCCGGTACTCGTGGACGATTTCAACCAAGGCCTGCACATTTTCCACCGGTGTATCGGGCAGTACACCATGGCCGAGATTAAAAACATGACCCGGGCGATTCTCCGCCTGTTCCAGGATCACCTCGGTCCGACGAATAAGTTGGCCCCGCTCGGCGAACAATGCCGCCGGATCAAGATTCCCCTGAATGGCCTTGTCGTAACCGATCTGTGCCCAGGCCTCGCCCAGGTTGATCCGCCAATCCACACCGATTACCTCGCCCCCCGCCTCGCGCATGGGGTCCAAAAGCATGGCATTATTGGCGGCAAAGTGAATAACCGGATTCGTTGGTTTCAGCGAACGGATCAGCCGTTGGGTATAAGGCAAAACGTATTGGCGATAGTCCGCTTCGCATAAACAGCCCGCCCAACTATCAAAAAGCTGCACCGCCTGGACGCCGGCATCAATCTGCCCATTAAGATAGTCCGCCGAGGCGCAAACAATTTTATCCATCAAGCTATGCCACAATTTTGGCCGGTTGTACATCAGGGTCTTGGTGCGGACAAAATTGCGACTGCTCTGCCCCTCGATCATGTAACTGGCCACCGTAAACGGCGCCCCGCAAAAACCGATCAGGGGAATATCACTAGGCAAGGCCTGGCGAACCATACGCACGGCATCAAACACGTAATCGAGTGACTCAGCCACCTGTACCTTGTTCAACTGTTCCACTTGTTTTTCATTTTCGATCGCCGGCGAGAGGATCGGCCCCTTCCCCTCCTCGAAAACCAGCTTCATACCCAGCGGCTCGGTGACCAACAGAATATCCGCAAACAAAATGGCCGCATCCACCCCCAACTGATGAATCGGCATCAAGGTCACTTCGGTGGCCAATTCCGGCGTCTTGCACATTTGCAGGAAGGAATACTTTTCCCGCATTCGCCGATACTCAGGCAGGAACCGTCCCGCCTGGCGCATCAACCAGATCGGGGTGTACTCGGTTTTCTCCCGCCGGCAGGCGCGCAGGAATACGCTCTCATGCAGGGGATCACCGGACTGAGGATAATCATTACACATAGGCAAAAAATTATAAAACCCCCGGAGACAATCAATCATTCACTGACGGGATATTTTTTAATCGTCGGCCTGCTCGTACCCTTCCGCCTTCCAGCACGCAACCCAATGCCCCGGCCGAACCTCACGTAACTCCGGATCTTTCGACTGGCACACCGGATCATTACAGCCCAACGGACAACGTGGATGAAACTTGCACCCGCTGGGAAAATATAGCGGATTGGGCACGTTGCCCGGAATAACCTCCAGCCGAGTCTTCTCCTCACCCAGCCGGGGGATGCTGCGGAACAAACCTTGAGTATAAGGATGCAGGGGGTGATCGAACAATTCCCGCACGTCGGCCCGTTCCACCAACCTGCTGGCATACATGACGCAAACTTCGTCAGCCACCTCCGCTACCACGCCCAAATCATGGGTAATCAACAAAATGCTCATGTCCCGCTTTTGTTGCAGATCCTGCAGCAGGTCCAGAATCTGGGCCTGAATGGTAACGTCCAAGGCGGTTGTGGGTTCGTCGGCAATCAAGACGGTTGGATCACAGGACAAAGCCATGGCGATCATCACCCGCTGGCGCATGCCGCCTGACATCTGGTGCGGATATTCATCAATGCGTTGCTCAGGGGCGGGGATGCCTACCTGCCGAAGCATATCCACCGCCAATTGCCGGGCCGCCCTGCCGCGAATGTTCTGATGAAGTTCGATGGCCTCGATGATCTGGTTGCCCACCGTGTACACCGGATTAAGCGAGGTCATGGGCTCCTGAAAAATCATGGCGATCCGGTTGCCGCGAATATTCTGCATCTGTTTTTCGCTGAGCCGTCGCAGGTCCCGCCCTTCAAACAAAATTTCCCCGCCGACAATTCGCCCCGGTGGATCGGGCACCAACCGCATGATCGACAACGCGGTCACACTTTTGCCACAACCGCTTTCGCCCACCAACGCCAACGTCTTACCTTTTTTCAATGACCAACTGACGCCGTCAACCGCCTTGGCTATGCCTTCCTCGCCGAAGAAATGCGTCTTCAGATCACGGATATCCAAAACCGTTTCAGCGGCAATCGTTTGCGTTTCTTCTTGTGTGAATTGCATATCCGACAAGGTTAAACCCTCAACTTGGGATCCAAGGCATCACGCAATCGATCCCCGAATATATTCAACGCCAGCACGATAATAAACATCGCCATACAGGCCGCGGTAACTTCCCACCATCGCCCCACCACCAGGTCGAGTCGGGCGGCGTTGATCATGGTCCCCCAACTCGGAGTTCCCACTTCAACTCCCAACCCAAGGAAGGACAAAATCACCTCCGCTGAAATCGCCCCTACGAATCCCAGAGTAAAGTTGATAATCGCCAGGTGCAGCAGGTTGGGCATGATGTGGCGAAACAAAATGCGTAAATTCCCCTGCCCCAAAGCCCGGGCGGCAGTCACGTAATCCAATTCCTTAAGCTTGAAAGTCTCCGCCCGCACCAGTCGGCAAGTACCCACCCAACTCATAATCCCCAAGGCAATATACAATCCATGGATACCGCTCAAGTTTAATTCAAAGACCGTCCCCTTAAACAATACGATGCCTTGGAAGGCGTACTTGATAGCAATCAGCCGAATGATCCCCGGAATACTGGCCATGGTGGTATATAACCAGACAACGCAGTCATCGATCCACTTGCCGAAGTACCCGCCCAGTACGCCCAGCAACACGCCCAGTGGAATGGCAATGATGTTGGACATGAAGCCCACGGTCATGGACACTTTGGCGCCGAGCATGGTCTTGGCCAACACGTCTCGGCCGAACACGTCGGTGCCAAACCAATGTTCGGTCGATGGGGCCTCATTACGTTGATCGTAATTCTTGGTCTCCGCGAAATTCGGAAACCAAAAGGTCGCTCCGACGGCCAGGCTCGCGTACAAAACAATAATCGCGAAACAGCTCACCGCGGTCCAATCCCGGCGGAGACGGTGATAGGCATCACCCCAAAGGCTTCTGCCGACGGGTTCAGCCAGGGTATTCGCAGTTGTGGCAGTCGTTGCGGTGCTCACGTCAAACGGACCCTCGGATCAAAGATTGCATAGGTAATATCCGTCAGCAAGTTGCCGAATACGTAAATGATGGCCGTCAAAAAAGTCAACCCGCTGACGATCGGTTCATCACGATTATTGATACTGCTCAACAACAAATCGCCCAATCCGGGTATGCCGAAAAACAGCTCCAGAAGCAGACTGCCCATAATCAAAAATGGTATAGCCAAAATCAAGCGGGTCAGAATCGGCAGCATGCAATTCCGCAGAATGTGTCGGAACAACACGCCCGGCAGGGGGACACCCTTGGCTTGGGCGGTGCGAACATAATCTCGGCCGGTCTCATCTAAAATCACCGTACGATAGAAACGCACGTCATGCCCCAAAGCAGCGACCACCGCAATCATAATGGGCACGAAAATATTGAACGGGTTGCTGATCCCGTAGGCCATCGACGGGGCGATGTGGAACATCAACCATTGCCCACCCATAATAAAGGCGAGGTACGGCACGCACATACCAAGGACAGCCAAAAACACGCCCGCATTGTCAATAATGCTCCCCCGGTAATAGGCAACGATGGTACTGATCACCATGGCAGCGGCCCAACCAATGGCCAACGCCGGTACGGTGATGCACAAACTCAACGGCCCACGACGGGCAATGATATCGTTCAACTCCTCGTTGGTAATCAAGCTGCGGGTCTGGAAAGTGATTGTATTGGCAATGTAATGCAGAAACTGGGTGTCATACCACGGCCCCTCCACGCTCGGACCGTTGATAAAATAGGGTTTATTGTAACCGTACTTAGCCAGCCACTCTTCCCGTTGTTGATCGGTGGCCTTGGCGCCCAGGTGAGCACCGGCAATATCCCCGGCAATCACCCGAAACAGCAGGAAGGTGAACAGCATCACCCCAAAGATGGTGAAGACAGCTTGGATAAATCTGCGGGTAACATACGCGCCCATCGACTTAACGACCTCCCTGCTTGTCGCGCAGTTCCGTATCAATCTTCAAATACTTGGTCATACCATATCCGATCGGGTGCCGTTTGTAATTGAGCATCCACTCATAGGCCAACACAAAATAAATCGGTTCGCTCATCAAAAGAACGGGGCAGTCCTCGTTGAGCATACGGACCATATCTACATAGATCGAGATTCGCTTCTCCATGTCCGTCATGGTCGTAGTCTGTTCGTAGAGACGGTCAAATTCTGGATTCTGGTAATTAGTGCTGTTCGTACCCTTCTCGACATTTGGGCCATAGAATAGCTGCAAAAAATTCTGTGGATCGGGATAATCCGCATGCCAACCCATGGTATATAATTGCACCTGCTTGTTGTGCACTTTCTGCTGCAAAGTCGGCCAATCGTTCAACTCGATTTTGACCCGCAGACCGAGCGGTTCAAACTGCTGGCGAAAAAATTCACCCATGCGACGTGACATTTCATCCCGACCGCCCAAATCGATGGTAACCTCAGGGATGCGGCCTTCAGAATCAAGTTGACCTAGAGCAGCCAACTCCCGGCGAGCGTCGGCCAGCTTCTTTTTTGCCGCCTCCAGGTCATAACGAGCATAGGGACTGGGACCTGCTTCCTCGTGTGCGGGAAAAGTTCGCGGCAGAATATTGCGGGCCGGCAATCCGCGACCATTAAACAGGACCTCGATATAGGTCTCCACGTCAAAGCCCAGACTCATCGCCTGACGTAGATAGTTGGACCCACCAACCACCGGATCCTCCATATTGAAACCCAACCAGAAGACGCTGGGCTGGGCATACTTGACCAGCTTGATGCCACGCTTTTTCCACTTGTCCAAAAGCTCCTGGTTCGGATTGATCACCATCTGAAAAACATCAGACGGAATGCCGGACACGTCGGATTGCATGCTCAAAAAACGGAACCAGCGAGGCATGTCTTCAAGCACGCACTCGTAATAAAGTACATCGATGAACGGCACGCGTTTACCTGCATCGTCCAGCAAGCCGACTTCTCGATCGCCCGGTTCACCTTCGGTGGGATAAAAACCGTGATCATAAAGCGGATTACGCTCGAAGATCATCAAGCTACCGCGATCCCAACGGGTCAATCGATATGGACCGGTACCAACCATTTCCGCCGGCCGGGTAATCTGGGCGGTACACTCACCGATCGGCTTTATGGCCCGCTTGTTTGGACCACCCTTTGTCCCAGCCAGGTAATAATCGATCATCTCGCGAGGAATAGGGGCATAGGTGTGCATGGCCAACACGTATAATAGTTGCGGATAGGGTTCCTTCAGCTTGATCTGAAAGGTCAATTCATCAAGGGCTTTTAGTCCTTCAACCGGCAGATCATAACGGGAGAAATCCCCTTCCCGATATTTCGAGCAGGTTTTACGATAATTATCCAGTCCCACAATCCGCCCGGCCAAAAAAGACCAAGCCAACGGGGAGGGGAGATGAAAATCGGCGATCCGCTTGAAGGCCAATACAAAATCGTCCGCCTTGACCGCTCGACTTTTCGGCCGACCATTTTCGTCCACCCCAAAACATTTATTGGGGGCATACTTGATATTCGGCTTGAGACGGATAGTGACCACGCGATCATCTTGTGAAAATTCAGGCAATACCTCCGCCAACTGAGGAATCACTTCCACTGGTCGCTTGAGATAATGATAAGTATATAAGCCCTCATAAACCTGGGCCTGCATGGCTGCACTTGTTGTATCCCCACCGGTTACCGGATCGATCGATTTTACCTTGGCCGGATATGGATTGTAAAGGACCGTCTTGCCCTCAAAAGAAACTTCCTTTTGCGTGGACAGATAAACCACCGGCGCAACTGCCAAGGCCAGAACAATCAAGGCGGCTATCGCGAAAAACTTACCCATATCCAAAGCTCACCTGCACAAAATAATCATTCATCATAGCCAAACTGTCAGGGCTGGGTTCGCGGATCAAAAGCATCCCGCAACCCGTCCCCAAAAAAATTGAGACACAACAAGGTAACACTCAACAATCCACAGGGAAAGATAAGCAGCCACCAGAAACTTTCCACGTCGTTGATCGCGGTCACGCCTTCGCTGGCCAAGTAGCCCCAACTGGGAATCGGCGGCTGCACCCCGATCCCAAGAAAGCTCAAAAACGATTCCTGTAAAATAGCCGTCGGAACGGTCAAGGTCGCGTAAACAATGATCGGGCCCAGCAGGTTGGGCAACAAATGCCGCAATAAAATCCCCGCTGGCCGAACGCCAACCGCCCGGGCCGCCTCCACAAACGCCTGCGACTTTAGCGACAACACCTGCCCGCGTATCACCCGGGCCATTACCATCCAACTCACCGCACCGATAGCGATAAACAGAATCATCACGTTGGCGATCTGGGCGGACCGCTTGGCCAGTTCCGCGTGGCCGGCCAAGGCCTCCCCCAAAAATGCCCGCAACGGTTCTTCAAAAGCAATTTTAATCAGAATCACCAGCAGTATATAGGGAAGCCCGAAAAGTATATCCACGATCCGCATCATCAGGGCATCAACCCGCCCGCCGGCCAAGCCCGCCAGCGTCCCCCAAGTCACCCCCACCGTAACCGAAATCGCCGCCGCTCCTAATCCAACCACCAAACTGATCACCCCGCCGAACAAACAACGGGCCCACAACGGTCGGCCAAGCATGTCCGTTCCCATCGGCGGAGCCACATTCGGCGTCAAACGGGCCTGCTCCAAGTCCTGGGCGTTATATAAATCCAGCGTCCAAGGCAGCGTCACTACGCAGATCAGCAAAATAACCACCAACGCACCCAAACTGACCACCGCCAAACGGTTCCGCCAGAAAATCCGCCATCGTCGGCCGGTTTGTATCGCTTCCTGCGCCATGCAAACGTCACTCAAATACGATTCGTTAAAACAAACTTTTCAATAAGCTGCGATCAAGTCCCTTCCACGCCGATTCGCGGATCCAGCCAACCGTAGGCGATGTCCACCAACAAATTGAAAAACACGATCAATCCGCTGAGCACCATGACCACCGCCAGAACCAGCATCTGGTCCTTGTTCAAAACGCTTTGCACAAAATGGGTTCCCATGCCGGGAATGTTAAACACCTTTTCGATCACGAACGAACCGGTCATGATCCACGCCGCCGCCGGGCCGAGAAAACTGAGCACCGGCAGAAACGCATTCTTCAAGGCGTGCTTCCAGA